>JAFZSS010000078.1 GCA_017619255.1 Muribaculaceae bacterium | reverse complement strand
GCAATGCGCCCCGGCGGCGTTTTTTCTCTCTTAAACTACGAATTTCGCGAATTAATCTAATTGGCATCCGCGCTCAGGATTAACAACAAATTACGCGAATTGACAATGCATCGCACATGAAAGCCGCGACGGCTTTTTGAGAGTACGGGTGCCATCAGCCGGGACGGTTCTTTTGATGCCTAAGCGAAGCGACGCTATCATAAAGAACCGTCACGATGATGCACCAACCATGATGGGGTTAAAAACGCAAATTGCACGAATGTGATTAGATGTCACATTCGTGCAATTTGTTTGATTCGTGAAATTCGTAGTTTAGAAGTTGAGGTCGGTGTCGATGTCTACCACGGGCTCAATTTCGAGCAGGCGGCGGTAGAGGTCGGTCATCTTGTTGTAGAACGTGGGATAATCCAACTTGTCGCGGAAGTCTTTCTGGGCCTGGGTGCCCATGCGCGAACGGCTGGCGGTGTCGTTGAGCATCGTGTTGATGGCGGTGGTCAGCGCCCGTTCATCGCCTGGCGGCACGAGCAGGCCGTTCATCCCGTCGGTAACATACTCGGGCTGGGCGCCGTTGTTGCTGCAGATGTGGGCCTTTCCGGCCATCATATACTCTAAGTTGGTGATTCCCAGTGCCTCGGGCTGGATTGACGGCAGCACACCGAAGTCGGCTTGGCGCAGGTATTCCATGATGTTGTCCCTGAAACCCAGCAGCGTCACATTGTGCAAGAGTCCACTTGAAATAATGAAACCCTTGATTTTGGCCTTGTATTTGGGCTGTCCCTCGCCGATGATGGCGAGGTGGTACTTGCTCTTGTCCACATGGGTTAACGCACCCAGGAGGGCTTCTATGCCCTTTTCAGGGGCAAGTTTGCCATGATACATGATCAGCGCTTGGTTGGCGGTCATTCCTAACTCGCGGCGCAGGTCAGGCACGGCGGTGCCGATGTGGCTGTCACAGACGCTGTCTCGCAGCACCACCGCCCGGTCGGCATAGGTCTTCTTGGCTTTGCCTAAAAAAGCGTCACGCGCCATCTCAGACGAGAAAACGAAGCAATCGATGGACTTGTACAGCTTGGTGTACATGTAGTTCTTCTTGGGCTTATAGACACCGTGCACGCTCACCACAACACGCGTGTCGCGGTTCTCGCTGATGCGTCGTGCCATGACCGCCATGAAGGCGTTTTTGAAGCTGTGCACATGGATGATGTTCTTGCCCTTGCGCAACAGGCGTGCGAAACGCACGGGCGAGTCGATGTCGGTCACGCCCTTGAGCGGCAGGATCGAGATGGGTATCTCCAGACGCCGGTATTGCTTCAGCACATTAGGGTGCTTGCGGCAGACGACCTCGACATAGAAGTTCTCGTCGTTGCGCAGCCGGTCCACCAGGTCATAAGTGTATTGCTCGGCACCCGTCCAGTGCTTGTTGGATACGATATGGAAAACATTGATCATCGTTTTGATTCTTCATTCATGGCGACATGTGGTTGTCGGCGCCACGAAGATACACATTATTTCGCTCACGGGCAAGAAAAGACGCTAAAAACTCCTCCCCTCTCCCCTGCCCTATCGCGCCCGTCCAGTGCCAATTCGGTCGATGAAATCGGCATTTTTTGGCCAGATGTCACCAAAAACAGTAAGGCCCGGCACCTCTAATTGCCGAGCCTTTGCTGATGTTGGATTGGGAAGGGGTCTCTCCCACCCGATTACTCTTTCTTGTCGCTGCCGAAGAGGTCCTTGATGCCGCCGATGGAGCCGAGCAGGTTGGTGGCTTCATAAGGCAGGTAAACCGTCTTGGTCTTGTCACCGCTGGCCACGGTGTCGAGCATCTGGATGTACTTCTGGGCCAGCAGGTAGTTGGCGGGATTGGTGCTCTGCCCTACTGCCTCGGTGATCTTGTCGATGGCGATGGCCTCGGCTTCGGCCTTGCGGATGCGTGCCTGGGCTTCACCCTCGGCGCGCAGGATTTCGGTTTGCTTGTCGGCTTCGGCCTGATTGATGCGTGCCGTCTTCTGACCCTCGGACTGCAAGATGGCGGCCTGTTTTTGACCCTCGCTAGTGAGGATGGTGGCGCGCTTGTTACGCTCGGCCTGCATCTGCTTCTCCATGGCCTGGAGCACAGTCACGGGCGGCTGGATGTCCTGAAGCTCGACGCGGTTGACCTTGATACCCCACTTGTTGGTGGCATCGTCGAGGACGGTGCGCAGTTTGCTGTTGATGGTGTCGCGCGAGGTCAGCGTCTGGTCCAGCTCGAGCTCGCCGATGATGTTACGCAGCGTGGTCTGGGTGAGTTTCTCGATAGCGTTGGGCAGGTTATTGATCTCATACACAGCCTTGAACGGATCCATGATCTGGAAATACAGCAAGGCGTTGATTTGAGTCATAACATTATCCTTGGTGATCACATTCTGCTTGTCAAAGTCATAGACTTGCTCGCGCAGGTCGATCACATTGGTCGTGCGGTAGCGGCCGTGGTCATAGGCGACGATGTTCTTGGCGCGGTCGATAAACGGGATAATCACATTGATACCAGGCTTGAGCGTGGCATAGTACTTACCCAGTCGTTCGATGATCTTGGTCTCGCTTTGCGGAATAATCACGAGGCTGTTCTTCACCAGAATCAGCGCCAACACGATGATGACGATAAGAAAAATTAAAACAGGATCCATAAGAAAATGTGTTAGAATTTATTTGGTTGATAATTGTTTGAATAAGAATTACTCGTTGATGGGCTCAACGGTGGCAATTATGCTGTCCATCTTGACGATGTGCACGCGCGTGCCCTTGCTGATGGCGTTGCCGTCGGCGCTAAGTGCCTTCCAGTCATCGCCGTCGACAGCAACGCGGCCATAACCGCCGGCCTCGATGTCCTCGGTCACGCGGCCTTCACGGCCAATCATGGCCTCGAAATTGCTTGGGCGCTCCTTGTGCGGCTTGTGCAGTTTCTTGATTAGTGCCGGCCTTACCAACAGCAGGCTGAGAGCCGAAACGACGGCAAAAGTGATGATTTGCACTGTTACCGAAGGAACGAGTGCAGCCACGATGGCGGCAACAGCCGAACCGATGGCGAAGCACAGGATGAAGAAGTCACCCGAAGAAAGCTCTAAAATCAGGCAGATAATTGAAATGATGACCCAAATGAGCCAGACATTGGTTGAAAAAAACTCGATCATAATATCACTGTCTTTATATTGTTAATGTTTTCTCTTTAATTCTTCATCATATCTTTTGACGCATGAGCTCACTAAAAACTACACTGAAAACAGCGAATTGTCATATCGCCTTGAGGCAGGTTTTAATGCGTCTATTGGCTCCCAGCTGAACCGTCATGGAGGTATACCGGTAAGTCATCCTCAAAGGTATGGCTTTATCAGTTAATATGCAAATTTTATGCCAATTTTCATCAAAATATCGATACACAGCGGGGAAAGACGGGGAATATGCGACTCTCAAGGGGTTAAAATGCCGTTTTTGCCTGAAATTCAGCGCTTTTTTCGGTTTGTGGTTTTTGTTCAGAAAAAAAGAGTGGGGGAGTCGCGGTGGAGAGTTGACGCCGATACCGTCTCCGGAGTGCATTTTAAGAAGAATTAGCAATCAATTCTTGGCGTTTTTTTCTTGTTTTTCAAATATTTGTGCTATCTTTGTCTCCCGTTTTTCAAAATACAGTGAAAATGACCGAAATCAATTACATGGTACAAGGTAATGCCGTGATGCCGATGTTGAACCGGACTGCGGTGCAGGACTGGATTGTCGAGGTGGCGAGCCGCCATGGACAGAGGGTGGGGTGCTTGACCTATGTCTTCTGTGACGATGCCTATATCCTGTCGACTAACCGTGAGTTTCTCGGTCATGATTATTATACCGATATCATCACCTTTGACTATACCAATTCTCGTCACATCGCTGGCGACATGGTCATTTCGCTCGATACGGTGCGCAGCAATGCCGTCATGTTGAAAGCTGATTATGAGACCGAGCTGATGCGCGTTATGATTCATGGCGTGTTACACCTGTGCGGCATCAACGACAAGGGTCCCGGTGAGCGCGAAGTGATGGAGCAGCATGAGAATGACGCGCTGGCGATTCTGCCTGAAAATGTGTTCTTGAAATGAGGCAAAACTATGATGTGATAGTGGTGGGAGCCGGTCATGCCGGCTGTGAGGCTGCTTGTGCGGCAGCCTGTTTGGGTTCACACACCCTGCTCATCACTATCGACATGAACAAGATAGCCCAGATGAGCTGCAATCCTGCCGTCGGCGGCATCGCCAAGGGCCAGATTGTGCGTGAAATCGATGCTCTAGGAGGGCAGATGGGTATCGTCACCGACCGCAGCAGCATCCAGTTCCGCATGCTCAACCGCAGCAAGGGACCCGCGATGTGGAGTCCGCGTTCACAGAGCGACCGCCAGCAGTTCATCCTCGAGTGGCGTGAGGTGCTTGAAAACACGCCCAATCTGTACATGTGGCAGGACATGGTCAACGAGTTGGTCATCGAGGGTGGGGTAGTGAAAGGTGTGAAAACCGCGCTCGGTATGACTTTCAGTGCCCAAGCGGTCATCCTCACCGCTGGCACATTCCTTAACGGGTTGATGCATGTGGGCCGTGTGCAGACGCCTGGCGGACGCGTGTCGGAGCCTCCCGCTACTGGCATCACCGAGCAACTTGCGTCGCTTGGTTTCACCGTTGGCAGGATGAAAACGGGCACTCCGCCCCGACTTGATGAGCGCACCATCGACTTCTCGCAGTGCATCAAGCAGGAAGGCGAACAGGATTTCCATCATTTCTCGTTCTTGCCCCAAGTGGCTTCCAAGTTGCCGCAGCGCCCTTGCTGGATTGTGCATACCAACGAGGCCGTGCATGATGTGTTGCGAGATGGATTGCCTCAGTCGCCGCTGTATAACGGCCAGATCACCAGTATCGGCCCGCGTTACTGCCCGAGCATCGAGACCAAGATCGTCACCTTTGCCGACAAGACTTCCCATCAGCTGTTCATTGAGCCCGAGGGCGCCACTACCCACGAGATGTACCTCAACGGTTTCTCGTCGTCGCTGCCCTGGGAAGTACAGCTCGAGGCCTTGCGGCACATTCCCGCCTTGCGCGATGTGCACGCTTTCCGTCCCGGCTATGCCATCGAGTATGATTTCTTTGATCCTACCCAGTTGACACATACCCTTGAGTCCAAATTGGTCAAGAATCTGTTCCTTGCCGGTCAGGTCAACGGCACGACGGGCTACGAGGAGGCAGCAGGGCAGGGCCTGATTGCCGGCATCAATGCCCATCAGAACATCACTGGCGGCGAGCCGTTCACCCTTGCTCGCAACGAGGCCTATATCGGTGTGCTGATCGATGATCTGGTGACCTGTGGCGTGGATGAGCCCTACCGCATGTTCACCTCGCGCGCCGAGCACCGCATTTTGCTGCGTCAGGACGATGCCGACATGCGTCTGACGGAAAAAGGCTATCATCTGGGCCTTGCCACCCAAGAGCGCTATGACCTGATGGCCTCGAAGCGCGAGCAGATGGAGCGTCTGACCGCTTTCTGCCGCGAGTTTACGGTCAAGGCCGCTGTCATCAGCCCCGTGCTTGAGGCGAACGGCATGCAACCCTTGAGTCAAGGACAACGACTGTATGACCTGCTGCTGCGCCCCCAACTCAACATGAAGCTCCTTGCCGAGGCCTTGCCCGAGCTGCAGGCCCAGATCGATACCCTTGATGTTGAGCGCCGCGAGGAAATTGTCGAGGCTGCAGAAATCGCCATCAAGTACAGTGGCTATATCGAGCGCGAGACGCTTATCGCCGACCGTGTCGCCCGCCTCGACAATGTCACGCTCAAGGGCAAGTTTGACTATTCTAAGATTCATCAGATTTCGACCGAAGCACGGCAGAAACTGCAGGCCATCGACCCCGAGACGGTGGGGCAGGCATCACGCATCCCCGGCGTATCGCCAAGCGACATCAATATCCTGCTCGTGCTGCTTGGCCGATAAATTGTTCCACGTGAAACAGAATTAACATAATATATTGATTTACAATGGATAAGAAACAATTAGAACATGTAAAGAGTGTGGTTCGCAACATTCCTGACTTCCCTGTCCCGGGTATTCAGTTCAAGGATTTGACCACGGCGTTTAAGGATCCCGAGGCGTTGCAGATGATGACCGAAGCCATGGTGGACCTGTACCGTGACAAGGGTGTGACCCGCGTGGTGGGCATTGAGGCCCGCGGCTTCATTGGCGGTGCTATCCTGGCCACCCGTTTGGGTGCAGGCTTCGTGCCCCTGCGCAAACCGGGTAAGTTACCTGCCGAGGTCATCCAGAAGTCCTACACCAAGGAGTATGGCACCGACACTATCGAGATTCATAAGGATGCCATCACGCCCGACGATGTGGTGGTTATCCACGATGACCTGTTGGCTACTGGCGGCACGATGCTGGCTGCCTATGAACTGGTGAAGTCGATGAACCCTAAGAAGATCTACATCAACTTCATCTGCGACCTGGCTGACCTGCACGGACGCGATGTCTTCCCGCCCGAGGTGGAAATCACATCGCTGTTCACCTTCTAACGCTGCTTTAGAGTCCTTAGGGTCTTTAAATGTCTTAGCCACACGATGACCGACGACTTGAAGCTGAAGCTGTCCTTGCTGCCCGAGGAGCCTGGCGTTTACCGCTATCGCAACCGTGAGGGCACCATTATCTATGTGGGCAAGGCCAAGAACTTGAAGCGCCGGGTCAACTCTTATTTCAACCGTGAGCACGCTGCGGTGCGCACCACTATGCTCGTGCGCAACATCGTTGATGTGGAATATACCGTCGTCAACACCGAGGAGGAGGCGCTTGACCTAGAGAACGCGCTCATCAAGGAGTATCAGCCACGCTATAATGTCTTGCTCAAGGACGACAAGAGCTATCCCTGGATATGTGTGTCGGGTGACTTGTATCCCCGGGTGTATATCACACGAGACGCGCGTTCCAAGGGCGACCGCTACTACGGCCCGTATCCCAAGGCTGAGGTCGCCAAAGTACTTATCGACACCATCCGCCAGATTTATCCGCTGCGCACCTGCCGACTGAATGTTTCACATGGAACAATTGAGTCGGGCAAGCACCGTCTGTGCCTGCAGTACCACATCCACCGTTGCGAGGGTTGTTGCCAGGGATTGGTATCACCCGAGCAATATAGCGGCTACATTAGTGAGATTCGTCAGATACTCAATGGCGACACCCATCAGCTCATGGACCTGCTCATGGAGCAGATGCAGCAGCTGGCCGGTGAGTTGCGCTTTGAAGAGGCTGAGTTACTCAAGCGCCGCTACAAACTGCTGGAGCATGTGCGCCGTCGCTCGGTTATCGTGAGCCCCACGATTCACAATATCGATGTGTTCGGCCTGTTGCGTGACGAGGATTCGGTGCATGTCAACTTCATGCACATGCGGGGTGGGGCAGTGGTGCAGTCTGTCACCCTCGAGTATCGGCTCTCCACGCGCGACGAGAGCGATGCCGAGATGATGTCGATGGCGGTGGCCGAGGTGCATCAGCGCTTTGCCGACTCTTATCGTGCCGACCATGTCAGCGAGGCCCTGGTCAATGTGCTGCCCGATGTGGAGTTTGCTGGACTCACATTTACCGTCCCGCAGCGTGGAGACAAGAAGAAACTGTTGGACATCTCGCTCAAGAATGCCTTGCAGCACCGCAATGACCGCTTGAAGATGATGGAGAAGCTCAACCCCGAGCAACGCATCACACGCACGCTGACCACCATGCAGCGCGATCTGCGCATGCCGGTGATGCCGCGCCATGTCGAGTGCTTTGACAACAGCAATATCAGCGGTTCGAGTCCAGTGGCATCGTGTGTGGTGTTCCGCAACGCCAAACCGTCCAAGAAGGAATACCGCCACTTCAACATCAAGACCGTTGAGGGCGCCGACGACTTCGCCTCGATGCGCGAGGTCATCACCCGCCGCTACAGCCGTCTGGTGCAGGAAGGGGAGGAGTTGCCCCAGTTGCTCATCGTGGACGGCGGCAAGGGCCAGGTAACAGCCACCATTGAGGCGCTTGACGCCATCGGCCTGCACGGCAAGATGACCGTGGTGGGCATTGCCAAGCGCCTGAACGAGCTCTATTTCCCCGGCGACAGTGTGCCTTTGTACATCGACAAGAATAGCGAGACCTTGCATGTCATCCAGCGTCTGCGCGACGAGGCCCACCGTTTTGCCATCACTTTCCACCGCAAGCAGCGCAGCAAGGGCCAGGTGCACAGCGCCCTGGACGATGTGCCTGGCATCGGCCCCGCCACACGCACGGCCCTACTCAAGCGTTTCAAGTCCCTCAAGCGCATCCGTGAGGCCAGCGAGCAGGACCTCGCTGCCGTCATCGGCCCCGCCAAAGCCCAAGCGGTTGTCAAGGCCCTGGGCACGGTACATGATTAAACTGTGACCTTGTTGTTGCCGATTCAAACTTTATCATTATCTTTGTAGCCAATGAAACAGTTAGTTATCTTCGGAAATACTTATCAGCAGGGCAATGTCGATAAGGTGTTGTCACTGCTGGAGCATCTGCGGGCCTCGGGCTTCTCGATAGCTGTTGAGTGTGATTACCTGCGTTTCCTGAGCCGCGGTCAGGCTCCTTGGCTGCCCTCGTTCAATGCCAATCGTGTACCTGAAGCCGACATGGCCCTGTCACTGGGCGGTGACGGCACATTCCTGACGACGGTGATGTGGGTGTCGCAGATGGGTATGCCGATTTTGGGCATCAATACGGGTCATCTGGGCTACCTTACCGCAGGACATCTGGATGAGGAAAGCGAGTTGATAGACGATGTGCTCGCCGGCAACTACCGCATCGAGGAGCGCACCATGCTGCAGGTGAAATGTGACGCTGTTGAGATTCCGCATCCATGGGCTCTCAACGAGGTCGCCATCCTGCGTCATGACACATCGTCGATGCTTGATATGGAGACAAGTCTGCGCAGCCGTGAGCTGACGACTTATCGCGGTGACGGTCTTATCGTGAGTACACCGACGGGCTCTACGGCCTATAACATGAGCGTCGGCGGCCCCATCCTGGAGCCGACGACATCATGCCTGGTGCTGTCGCCCATCTCGCCGCACTCGTTGACCATGCGTCCGTTGGTGGTAAGAGATGACAGCGAGATTGTCGTGCGCACCCATTCGCGTGCGTCGCAGTACGAGGTAAGTATCGATGGCGAGGTGGCTTTGTGTCCCACTGGCTCGACATTGACCATCTCCCGCGCTCCCTATTGCGCCCGTGTCGTGCAACGCGAGTCCAATAATTTTGCGAGCACGCTGCGCAAAAAGCTGCTGTGGGGCACCGACAGGCGATAAATACACCGAGGAGCAGGGTAGGAGATACATCATACAACAAGTGCGGCGACAAGTCAGAGAGAGACTGTCGCCGCACTTCGTATTGTGGCCGTTGTGTTACTGTTGCCAGAGTCTGCGGTGCATGAGCACCGAACGGTAGATGTGAATCATGTTGTCGGCAAGAACCTTGCCCGTGAATCTCTTACTATTTTCAAGGCCAGCCTGAATCATGGCCTCTTTTTTGCTCTCGTCCTCAAGGATGTCGCTGAGCAGTTCGGCGCCCTCATGGAAATCGTTGTAGTAGATGGCTGCATCAGCGCCAAACTCGCGGGCTTTGGGGGTGTCCTTGCAGATAACCAGGGCTCCTGTGCGCTGTGCGTTGATCAGCTTGAAGTTGTCACGCATGCGGTCGGTGTTGGGGATGATGACGGCCTTGGCCATCTTGGCAACGGCGGTAAGGTCGGCATGGTGCACCTTGTCCACCTGTTTGAAACGGTGGAAGATGTGCAGGTCATGGGCCTGCTCCTTGATGACATGGTCAAAGTAGTCGGTGCGGTATCCGAGCATGACAATCGAGATCTTGCGGTTGCGCAACTCATGGAGGAGCTTCATGGCCTCGATGAGGTTGTCATCGTTCTCAAAACGCCCCTTGTAAAGGATAAAATTCTCGGGCAGATGGTACTTGCTGCGCAAAATCTCGTACATGTTCTCGGGCACGGCGTCGTCGCAGCCCTCATAGAAGCAGGGATGTACGACCTCAACATTGTCGGGGTTGACATGGTAGTGGTCGATGATGGTCTGCCGGTCGACCTCGTTGAGGGCAATCACGCGCTTGGCGATTTTGCAGGCTTTGCGCGCACGACGCTGCA
Source organism: Muribaculaceae bacterium (assembly GCA_017619255.1). Taxonomy (GTDB): domain Bacteria; phylum Bacteroidota; class Bacteroidia; order Bacteroidales; family Muribaculaceae; genus Sodaliphilus. The sequence continues at coordinate 7,703 of JAFZSS010000078.1, read as the reverse complement.
TGAGCATGCGGTTAACCCATCCGCCAGCGTTCTTGTATAACGGATCAAGCATGGTGAACACTGTGGGGAAGTTGCTTCCGTTAAATCCTGAGGGGATGCCGTCGTCGATCCCGTGGAAGGTGTTCACGCCGTGAGCCTTGGCCGACTTGACGATGCCGCCACCGACATACCAGCGTTCCTTGCTGTGGATATGAGTGCGCGGGTATTTCAAGCGCACACTGTCCTCGTTGAAAAGTGCGGTCACGCGCTTGTTCTGCTCGTTCTTGGGGGAATAGATGATATAATAGTTGTCGGGATAATTTGTGGCAAGCGCTTTGATAAGGATACGCCCATAATATGAGGTATCATTATTCTCCATGATGATTCTGCGTCCACCGTAACCTACTACCATAATTGTAGAATATTTGCTGTTTTAAAAAGCTTATTGATTCATTTGAGTTCAATCGAAACATGCAAAATTACTATTTTTTTTCATTTGATAGAGGTTTTTTTCGGCCTTTTTGCGCTTTTGCCTTAACTTTGCCCTCAAAAATGGATAAAATGAAGCGTGTATTGTTATTTTTTTGTGTGTTAGCCATGGTGTCGTCCTGTGTCACTTCGAAGCAAAATGCGGTATCGACAGGTGATTTGCAGCCTGATGAGGTGTTTACCATTACCGAGAATGACATCGAGCGTGAGACACGGCAGGTGAACTCGCTCATCAAGGGTGAATGGACCTATAATGCGCCCTGCGTGGATGTCAGTGGCAAGAATTTCCTTGATGGTCTGGGCAAGCCCATTGCCAAGGGCAAACTGAAGAAGAAACTCAAGAACGCCTACAAGAAAATAGGCCTTTACAAGGTCAAGCCTCAGTTTACTTTCAATGAGGACGGCTCTTGTTCCATCTCAATGCTTGGCGCCTCGATGAAAGGGACTTACAACTATAATCCCACGACCGAGAAAATCACTTTTAAGTGGCACGGCGTTCCCTTGAGCGCCAGCCTCAAGCGTGACGGCAAGAAGAAACTTCAACTCACATTTGATGCTGACAAATTACTGTCCTTGTTTAGCCTGTTGAGCAAGCTGAGCAACAACTCGGTGTTGAAAGCCCTCGCTTTTCTTACCGATCATTATGATGATGTGATGGTGGGATTTGAACTGAAGAAATGACCGCCGTTGACCTTTAAGGCGCCATGTTGTTGCTTTAAAGTCCGTAATATTGTTCTAAATTGCGTTAACTGTTTGTCCAGTCGGGCAAAAAGTCGTAATTTCGCACTGTCAACAAGCCAAAGCACCTGTCCACAATGAAAATAGGGAATACAGACTTGGGCGAGCGCCCCGTGATGCTGGCACCCATGGAGGATGTCACCGATCAGTCGTTCCGGCTCATCTGCCGAGAACAGGGGGCCGACATGGTTTATACCGAGTTTGTCAGCGCCGATGCGCTGATACGCAACATTGAGCGCTCGTTCCAGAAGATGGCCATCGTTCCCGGCGAGCGCCCTGCCGCCATTCAGATTTATGGCCGCGATGTGGACTCGATGGTCGAGGCCGCACGCATCGCCGCGGCGGCCCAGCCTGATTTCATCGACATTAATTGGGGTTGTCCGGTAAAAAAGATTGCCGGCAAGGGCTCCGGTGCCGGCATGTTGCGCAATGTGCCGCTGATGCTGGAGATTACCCGTGCTGTCGTTCAAGCCGTTGACCTGCCCGTGACCGTCAAGACCCGCTTGGGGTGGGACCATGACAACAAAATCATCGTGGAATTGGCAGAGCAATTGCAGGACTGCGGCATCGCCGCGCTCACTATCCACGGGCGCACGCGTTCCCAAATCTACAGCGGCGAGGCCGACTGGACCCTGATAGGGGCGGTGAAGAACAACCCCCGCATGGTAATCCCCATCATCGGTAACGGTGATGTGACCACACCCCAGCGCCTCAAGGAGTGCTATGACCGCTATGGTGTTGATGGTGTGATGGTGGGCAGGGCGAGTATTGGCGCCCCTTGGATTTTCAGGGAGATGAAACAATATCTGCTCACCGGCGAGGTGCCTCACATCAGCAACGCTGAGAAAATGGCCCTCGTGCGTCGCCAGCTTGCCGAGAGCATTGAGCGCATCGATGAGTACCGGGGCATTCTGCACATACGCCGCCACTTGGCAGCAACGCCGCTTTTCAAGGGAATCCGGAACTTCAGGCCCACACGCATTGCCATGCTCCAAGCCGACACGCGCGCCGAGCTTGAGTCCATCCTCGACCATATTGAGAAAGACATATTACCATATACTGACACAGAAAACTATGAACACGATGAAAAAAGTATTGATTAGTGCCCTGTTTCTGGCTATAGCCACGCTGGCGGTACAGGCCCAATCCACACGCCATGTGGTTAAACTGGGCGACTTCTCCCGCTTGGTGGTCACCGACGACATCAATGTGACCTACTGCTGCGACCCCGATTCGGCAGGGCTGGCCACCTTTGAGTGCAGTCAGGACATTGCCGACCGTCTTATCTTCAGCATCAACAAGAACGGCCGCCTCAACATCCAGGTTAACAGCGATTTCCAGCAATTATATAATCTGCCCACAATCAAGGTTTATTCCTCTTCATTGCTCGAGGCAGAGAATGCCGGCGACAGCACGCTGCGCATCTCTGGCTTGCCTGCTCTTGAGTACTTTAAGGTAATCAATATTGACAACGGCAAGGTAATCGTCAATGGCATGAGGGCATCCAAGCTCGAGCTGCAGATCCTGAGTGGCAAAGGGAAGATTATCGCCGACGGCTCATGTGACGACCTTGCGTTACGACTGGTGGGCACGGGAGAGATCCAGGCCGACCGTGTGAAAGCGACTAAAGTCACCTGCCGCATCATGGGCACGGGAACTATAGGCTGTGATGTCAATGGCGGTGAGCTCAAGGTGAGCGGTAGCGGCACGGGAAAAGTCTATTACAAGGGCTCTCCGTCCAAGGTCACCGTGCGCAAGCTGGGCACCATCAAGGCCATCCCGATGCAGTAGAGCACAAAACCCTAATGACTACAATCAAAAACTAACAATAAACCACTAATTCTTAACAATTATGTTCAGTAAAAAGACTTATATCGGTCGTCGCGACGAGCTGAAAAAGCGCGTGGGCGATGGTGTGATTTTACTTTTCGGCAACAATGAGTCGCCCTGTAATTATCCCAACAATGCCTATTACCCGTTCCGTCAGGACTCCTCGTTCCTGTACTACTTCGGTCAGCAGCGCGACGGCTTGGTAGGTGTGATTGACATTGACAACAACAAGGAGATTCTGGTGGGTGACGACATCGATATCGAAGACATCGTGTGGTATGGCTCGGTGGACAGTGTGGCCGACATGGCCGCCCAGGTGGGCGTGAAGGACTCGGCTCCCATGAAGCAGTTACAGGTCATCTGTGACAAGGCTCGTGCCAAAGGCCGTCGCATCCATTTCCTGCCGCCCTACCGTCATGACACCAAGATCCAGATTATGGACCTGTTGGGCATCCATCCCGACAAGCAGGCCGAGGCTGTGTCCCATGACCTGCGCATGGCGGTCATCAATATGCGTGCGGTGAAGACTGCCGAAGAAATCGCTGAACTCGAGCGCGCCGCCGAGGTGGGTTACATGATGCATACCACCGCGATGCGCCTGATCAAGCCGGGCGTCACCGAGAAGTATATCGGTGGTCAGATTGACGGCATCGCCGAGAGCTATGGCGCTAAGGTGAGCTTCGCTACTATCTTTTCGCAGCATGGCGAAATAATGCACGGCAACCCGTCAATGGCTCCGCTGGAGACCGGCAGGTTGGCGCTGTGTGACTGCGGCGCCGAGACGATGGAGTTCTACTGCAGCGACAACACCCGCACGATGCCCGTGAGCGGCAAGTATGACCAGCGCCAGTTGGACATTTACCGCATCGTCGAGGAGTGCCATGACCATGCACTGGACATCTCCAAACCCGGTATGAAGTATATGGATGTACATTTCTCTGTTTGCCGTCTGATGACCGAACGCCTGAAGGAGTTGGGCTTGATGAAGGGTGATGTGGACGAGGCCGTTGCCGCCGGAGCTCATGCAATGTTCCTGCCTCACGGTTTGGGTCACATGATGGGTATGGATGTGCATGACATGGAAGGGCTTGGGCAGATCTATGTCGGTTTTGACGAGGAGACGCGCCCCAACCTGGAGCAGTTCGGCACCAATTGCCTGCGCATGGGCCGCCGCCTGCAGGAGGGCTTTGTCGTGACCGACGAGCCAGGCATCTACTTTATTCCCGCCCTCATCGACGACTGGCGCGCCAGCGGTCACTGTGCCGAGTTCCTGAACTTCGACAAGTTGGAGACCTACAAGGACTTTGGCGGTATCCGCATCGAGGACGACATCCTGATCACTGCCGACGGTTGCCGCTTCCTGGGTGAGAAGCGCATCCCCTATCATCCCAAGGATGTGGAGGACTTCATGGCAGCCAAATAAGGAGCGGTATCACATAAAGAATCAGCCCGTTGGACTTATGTCTGACGGGCTGATTTGTTTTTGTCGCTGCATGTGTGGTGTCATGCCGGCATCTCGATGCTGGCACCGGCGATGATGATATACACGAGCAGGGCCAAGAGCAAGACAATGGCCGTGTAAGCAAATATCTTGAAGGCCAGTCCTGGCTTGGTGCCGTTTTGGCGAATGTGTGGGTGCACGCTGCTGTAATGGGGTGTCATTGAGCGCAACTTGTCCTCAACGGTGTTAGCCTGGTTGCGTGGGGCCTGCCTGACGGGTTTAGGCTCGGGCGCCGCTTTTTTCTCTGCGACAGGCTTTACCACTTCCTTGACCGGCTCGGGCTCGGGTTGTTTAACCGGTTGGGGCTCAGGTTGCTCGCTTCTGCTGAACGGAGCATTGAGGTCTGCGCCGCAATAGGGGCAGAAGCAGATGCCACTGGGCAACTGCTTGCCACAGCTGTGGCAGAACTTAGAGTCGTCGCGCTTGGAGGTCTCCACAGTGGCATTGGAACGATAAGGCGCGTCGGAGTCGTCGCGCACCACAAGGGTGTTGCCCTCATAGCGGCAGATAGCGAGACACTGTGGACAGACGACCTGACAATCGTGTATCACAAGCTCTTCTTGTGACACCGCCATCCATTTTCCGCACTGTGGGCACTTGAGTTCCATAATTCTGATTGAGATATCGGCGCAAAGTTACTGCTTTGCTTCTAAAATTGCAAATAAAAATCGTCAGTTGACCAAATGCAGGAGGCAAAAATGACTAAAAATCAAAAAATGTTGCCTTTTTGCTTTTTAATGTTAAGAATATCTATTACTTTTGCAGCCGCAAAATTGTTGAAACACTAAATTAACGCAATAAAAATGGCAAAAAAACAGAATCAAAGTGCCCGCACTACCCTCGAGGAAGTGAATGAATCCTTGACCACCGCGGCACAACGCATTGAAGACAACAAGAAGTATATCAATTGGGCTCTGATCGCTATCGGCGTGATTGCTCTGCTTGCTATCGGTTACATCTATGGCATCCGCAACCCGAACCTCAACAAGGCTCAGGAAGAAATCGGTAAGGCCGACTTGATCAAGGTTCAGGACGGTGCCGAGGACGAGGCTTTGAAGGCTTATGAGAAGGTCGCTGATGAGTTCAATAACATCTATGGCGAGCGTGCTGAGCTGGAGGCTGCTATCCTGCTGTACAAGAAGGGTGAATATGAGAAGGCTCTCAAGCACCTCGAGGACTACAGCCCCGACGGCAACTTGGTTGGTCCCGCTTCCCAGTCGCTGATGGGTGACTGCTATGTGAACCTGAAGAAATATGACAAGGCTCTGAGCTGCTATGATAAGGCCATCAGCCTGGCTAAGGGTAACGAGGATTATGTTCCCGCGTTCATGATCAAGAAGGCTACCGTGCTCCATGAGCAGAAGAAGTATGCCGAGGAGGCCGCCATCTACCAGGACATCAAGGATAACTTCCTCATGTTCTCACAGCAGACCGGATTCAATGTTGACAAGTATCTGGAGCGCGCCAACGCATTGGCTGGCAAATAATCACTTCAACGAGAATGATTCAATGGATATAAGGTTGGACAAAACTTGGTTTTGTGCCAACCTTTTTTCTTAACCACAAGATAAGACTATGACACCGATTTATCATCGCATATTGCTTAAGCTCAGCGGCGAGTCGCTGGCAGCGGAGCAGGGTAGTGGCATTGACGCGCAGCGCGTTGCCGACTATGCCGCTCAGATTAAGGAAATCGTGGACGCCGGCGTTCAAGTTGCTATCGTCGTTGGTGGCGGCAACATCTTCCGTGGCTTGAAGGGTGCCGCTCAAGGCTTTGACCGCGTCAAGGGGGACCAGATGGGTATGCTTGCCACTGTTATCAATGCGTTGGCCCTCTCGTCGGCGCTTGAGGCTATCGGTCAACCCGCTCAGGTCTTCACCGCTATCGGCATGTTCCCCATCGGTGAACCCTACAGCAAGTGGCGCGCCATCGAGGCGATGCAGGCCGGCAAGGTTGCCATCTGCTCCTGCGGCACCGGCAGCCCCTTCTTCACCACCGACACGGGCAGCACGCTGCGTGCTATCGAGGTCGAGGCCGATGTCATGCTCAAGGGTACCCGCGTTGACGGCATCTACACCGCCGATCCTGAGAAGGACCCCACGGCCACCAAGTTTGACCGCATCACCTATGACGAGATCTACAACCGCGGCCTCAAGGTGATGGACATGACCGCTACCGTGATGGCCCGTGACAACCGCTTGCCCATCCATGTGTTCAACATGGATGTCGTGGGCAACCTGCGCAAGGTGATGGCCGGCGAGCCTATCGGCACCGTGGTCACCCTGTAGGTAGGCATTCGTGCTCTTGTTTAAAACTACGAATTTCGCGAATTGAACGGATTTTAGGCATCCGCACTCAATTAGAACGAATTGTACTAACTGGGCATCGGCGCACCTTTCTCAAACACAAACAACGAAAACAACATTTTTGGTAATGCTCGCTGCGCTCGCAGTTTAGAGTTTAAGGTTTAGAGTTTAGAGAGCATCAGAACGCTCTGCTCGGCTGTTGTGGCCTGGCAGAGTGTTCCTGTTTTATATCATGTGCGAGTGCCGTTTTCTTGCGATTTTAACAGTTTGGGACTGTTAAAAAGTGTAACAATGTGGCGATATCGGCCAAAAAGGCCATTTTTTATGACTTTTTGCCCACTTTATTGAGTAGCTATAGTAATTTTGTACTCAAAATCTCCACTTCAGGTTTGTTTTATTTATAAAATGATAGCAATGAAAAGATTTACAACATTAGTACTCTCTCTCGTAACGGTATGCACTGTCGCTATGGCTGGCGGCTTGCTGCACAACACCAATCAACACATCGCTTTCGTGCGCATGATGGCGCGTGGCGCTACCCACGAGATTGATGGTGTTTTCACCAATCCTGCCGGTTTGGCCTATATGGATCATGAGGGATGGACTCTCTCACTGAATATCCAGAGTGCCTCACAGTCGCGTGACGCGCTCACTACCTTCCCCCTTTTTCCCGAAGCCGATCACACCCGCTTGTACCACGGCGACACTCAAGCTCCTGTAGTGCCGTCGCTCTATGGCGCTTACAAGCATGATCGTTGGACATTCTCTGGTTTCTTCGGTTTTACCGGAGGTGGCGGCAAGTGCTCGTTCACCAGCGGACTTCCGGTCTTTGATGCAAGCATTATGGCTGGCATCTACG
>JAFZSS010000077.1 GCA_017619255.1 Muribaculaceae bacterium | reverse complement strand
GAAGTAGTGCTGTTCACCAGGCTGGCATACTCAAGCCAACCCTTCTGCTCCATTTCACGCAAGATACTCATCTGCTCCTGAGAGTTGCAGATGTTGAAATCGCGGTAGTTGGGTTTCAGACGATAAGTAAACTCACCCGTGTAGTTGATTGAGGAAGTACCCTTACGGCCAGTCTTGGTGGTGATAACGATCACACCAGCGTTAGCCTTTGCACCGTAGATAGAGGTGGCTGAACCATCCTTCAGAATCTGGAAGCTCTCGATATCGTCGGCGTTAAGACCAGCGACAGCCGAGGCAATCAGCGTGGTAGCATCACCCGACGAGAGGTCGTCGGCGCTGATGTCCACATTGTCCTCCAGAATCACACCGTCCACAACCCACAGGGGCTTGGAGCTACCGTAGATAGAGGTAGCACCACGCACGCGGATCTTGGGCGCTGTACCGAAAGTACCGGACACATTCTGCACCTGCACACCAGAGACGCGGCCTTCCAGACCACGGCTGACATCGGCGACACCGGAGAGCTTGGTCTTATCGGCATCGACGCTCTGGGTGGCACCGGTGAAGAGTCGCTTATCCACCTTCTGGTAACCAGTGACAACGACTTCACCAATCACATTACCCTTGGGCTGCAAAGTAATCGTCATACCAGCCTTGGCAGCGACGATGGCATCCTCATAGCCCACATAAGTGACTTTAATCTTGGTGCCTGCCGGCACATTCAATGTGAAATGTCCGTCAATATCGGTTGCCACGCCGTTCTTGGGGTTGTTCTGCTGAACAACCGACGCGCCGATGACAGGATCATTGTTCTCGTCTAACACCGTACCGCTCACTTGGGCCGAAACGCCAAGCGCGGCAAGAGCCATGACGAAAAACAAGAGTAAATGTTTTAGACTCATAAATTGTAATTTAATTGATTAGTTATTAATGCTTTATAAGTTTACTCATTTGGGCCTGTCCTCGAAATGCTTCAGCTGTCATCAAAACTAAAAAAAACCATTAGAGCCATGGCGAGGCTTGCGCGCCTTAAGCCCTATCAATGAATGTCAATCAATCTATACAACAGATTGTAAATCTACAGTTTCTTTGTTTCTTAACACCACATCTTTAACAGACAGGCTCGCAAAGTTAATTGTTTTTTTTTAATATAATGTAAAAGTGTAAAAAACTTTTCAATTTTTTTTGCCAAAATGCTATCACACGGCGCGCAAATACATATAAATCAACGCATTAACTATAAATTAATGCTTAACTCGTTGATATATAGCATATTATGTAAATTTTGTGACAATATCACTTATTCAAGAAGAATCATTCAAGAAACACCGGCAATGAGAACATGTCCAGCCATGTTTTCCTCAGCAAATAAGCGTTTTTTATGGATTACAGTACTAAAAATCGGCAGAAAGACAGTAACTTTGCACAGCGGCCCGCAAAACAGGCCCAACACCACCAATATGGAAGTAGTATATGAAGACAACCACATCATCGTCGTCAACAAGGCGGCTGGCGAGCTGGTGCAGGGTGACCGCACCGGCGACATCACGCTCATCGACACGGTAAAGGCGTGGATTAAGGAGAAATATGACAAACCCGGTAATGTCTTCCTGGGCGTCACTCACCGCATCGACCGTCCCACATGCGGCCTGGTGGTGATGGCCAAGACCAGCAAGGGGTTGTCACGCATGAACGAGCTCTTCCGCAAGGGCGAAGTTCACAAGACCTACTGGGCGGTAGTCGGCAATGAGCCCCCTAAACAAGAGGACACACTGACCCACTACCTCAGAAGCGTAGAGCAGGGCAACAAGACCCGCGTGAGTATCGTGCCGCGCGAGGGGCACCAAAAAGCCGTGCTGCATTACCGCATCATCGCTGCCAGTCAGCGCTACTGGCTGCTCGAGGTGGACCTGATCACTGGCCGCAAGCATCAAATCAGGGCACAATTGTCGGCCATCGGGTGCCCCATCAAGGGCGACCTCAAGTATGGCGCACCTCGCAGTAACCCCGATGGCGGCATCTCTCTACAAGCCCACCGCATCCGCTTCACCCACCCCGTGAGCGGCAACGAGATAGATATCACCGCTCCCCTGCCCGACGACTTCAAGCGTCTGGGCTTCGACGGCAACTCCAGCGACTGAAAATCAAGTCAAAAATGGGACAAAAGAACCGTCCCCGTGTCCCGGTTTGCGTTTTTGAAGATTATTCCCTAACTTTGCGGCAACGAAAACTAAAAATCACCAATAATAACTTAACACTGAATTATGGCAAACAACCCTGAATTCCGCTATGCGCCCATGTTCCAGTTGGGCGAAGACAACACCGAATACTACAAACTGACCAGCGACTATGTGTCGGTGGGCGAGTTTGAAGGTAAACCCATCCTCAAGATCGAACCCGAAGCACTGACGATGCTTGCCCAGCAGGCCTTCCGCGATGTCAATTTCCTGCTGCGTCGCTCCCACAACGAGCAGGTGGCCAAGATACTGCGCGACCCTGAGGCCAGCGACAACGACAAATATGTGGCCTTGACCTTCCTGCGCAATGCCGAAGTCGCCGCCAAGGGCCAGCTGCCCTTGTGCCAGGACACTGGCACGGCCATCATCCATGGCGAGAAAGGCCAGCAGGTGTGGACCGGGTTCTGTGACGAGGAGGCCCTCGCCCGCGGCGTTTACAACACCTACACCCCAGAGAACCTGCGCTACTCGCAGAATGCCCCGCT
>JAFZSS010000076.1 GCA_017619255.1 Muribaculaceae bacterium | reverse complement strand
CGAGAACATCTATGTCCAGAGTGCCACCCTCAACGGCATGCGCTACGACAAGAGTTACATCGACTACCGCGACATCGTTGCCGGCGGCACCCTCGAACTAACCATGGGTCCGACGCCCTCGGAATGGGGAACCAGCAAAAAAGCAAGACCGTAAGACATGATGAGAAAGATTGCAATATCACTGATGGTCATGACATTGGGAATGGCGGTTGAGGCCGCCGCCCTTGAGCCGGTGGACTATGTGAATCCGCTGATGGGGACTCAGTCGAGTTTCCAACTGTCGGCGGGCAACACCTACCCTGCCATCGCAATGCCGTGGGGCATGAACTGCTGGGTGCCGCAAACTGGGAAAAACGGCGACGGCTGGCAATACACCTACACCGCCACTAAAATCAGGGGATTCAAGCAGACGCACCAGCCCAGCCCGTGGATCAATGACTACGGAGTGTTCTCGCTGATGCCCACCGTGGGCGAACCAGTGTTTGACGAGAACAAGCGTGCCAGCTGGTTCTCGCACAAGGCCGAGGAAGTCACCCCCTATTATTATAAGGTCTATCTTGCTGATTATGATGTGACCGCCGAGGTAGCTCCCACTGAGCGTGCCGCTATCCTGCGCTTCATCTTCCCCGAGACCGACAAGGCCAACATAGTGATTGACGCCTATGACAAGGGATCGGAAATCACCATCCTGCCCGACGAGCGCCGCATCATGGGCTACACCACACGCAACAGCGGCGGCGTGCCCGAGAACTTCAAGAACTGGTTCGTCATCGAGTTTGACAAGCCGTTTACTGTCTGCTATGCCGTCGATGACAGCCTGCTGCACCAAGGGCAGACCACGGTCACCTGTGACCACGCGGGCGCTATTGTGACTTTCAACACGCGCCGTGGCGAGGCCGTCAATGCCCGCGTCGCATCATCCTTTATCAGCCCCGAGCAAGCCCTGCTTAACCTACAAGAGTTGGGCAAGGATGAGCTGGAAACCGTTGCTGCCAAGGGGCGCCAGCGGTGGAACGAGGTGCTGGGCCGCATCCAGGTCGAGGATGACAACATGGACCACCTTCGCACCTTCTACAGTTGCCTCTACCGCGCCGTTCTGTTCCCACGCAGTTTCTATGAGATTGATGCCACCGGCAAGCCCGTGCACTACAGCCCCTATAACGGCCAAGTGCTGCCCGGACGATTGTTTACCGACACCGGCTTCTGGGACACCTTCCGCGCCCTGTTCCCCCTGGTGGACCTGATGTACCCCACGATGGGCTCCTGGATGCAGGAGGGACTGGTGAACACATGGCTCGAAAGCGGTTTCCTGCCCGAGTGGGCCAGCCCGGGGCATCGCAACTGCATGGTGGGCAACAACAGCGCCTCGATTGTCGCCGACGCCTACCTCAAGGGCCTGCGCGGCTATGACATCGACCAGCTGTGGCAGGCGCTCATGCATGGCATCGGGGCAGTGCACCCCGAGGTCAATTCCACGGGCCGACTGGGGTTTGAGTATTACAACGATCTGGGGTACATCCCCTACGATGTGGGCATCAACGAGAGTGTGGCACGGACATTGGAGTATGCCTACGACGACTGGTGCATCTACCGCTTGGGAAAAGCCCTGGGAAAGCCGGAGGATGAAATCAGCGTCTTTGCCGACCGCGCCATCAACTACCGCAATGTATTCGATGCTGAAACCAAGTTGATGCGCGGCAAGCTCGAGAACGGATATTTCCAGGAGCCCTTCAGCCCATTGAAGTGGGGCGACGCCTTTACCGAGGGAAACAGCTGGCACTACACCTGGAGCGTGTTCCATGACCCACAGGGCCTCATCGACTTGATGGGTGGCAAGGAGTCGTTTTGCCAGATGCTGGACTCGGTATTCGCTGTTCCGCCGGTTTTTGATGACAGCTACTACGGCTACACCATCCACGAGATACGAGAGATGCAGATCATGAACATGGGCAACTATGCCCACGGCAACCAACCCATCCAGCACATGATCTACTTGTACAACTATGGCGGACAACCGTGGAAAGCACAGTACTGGGTCCACCAGGTGATGGACCGCCTGTACAGCGCGACCCCCGACGGCTACTGCGGTGATGAGGACAACGGCCAGACCTCGGCATGGTATGTGTTCTCGGCACTGGGCTTCTACCCCGTTTGCCCGGGAAGCAACCAGTATGTCATCGGCTCCCCCTATTTTGACAAGGTGACCCTCAACCTCGAGAACGGCACGCAGGTGACCATCGACCGCGACGGCAACGGCTGCTACATACAGTCGATGACCGTCAACGGCCGCGAGTACTCCCGCAACTACCTGGAGCACGAGCAGCTCACCCGGGGCTGCCAGATCGGCTTCACCATGGGCCAGACGCCCAACCTCAAACGCGGCACGGGCAAGAAGGATGTCCCCTACTCCTTGTCGCTGCAGAACATCAAAATCAGGGGATCTGTTGCCGACTGAGGGCCCTGGCTTATCCTGCCACTATCTGGCCCCACTGGCAAGCAAGGAAATAAAACAGAAGAGTCGCTGCGCTCACGCGTGGCGACTCTCATTGCAAATAACATTTCTCCAAATTTATTAACTTTTAACTTGAATAGAATTGATGAAAAGTCGGAAATAATCCCTATAAATTATGAAAAGAGTTCTTATTTCAAGAATTATTTGGCAAAGATAGTCATTAATTCAGAAATAACCAAATGCTTTCTGCCTTTTTTTCAATAAAACTAATGATAATTCCTATAAAAGACCCTTATTGAAGACTCTTTTTCGGTTATCATAGGCAATTGCGGAGAATGACCTCAATGTCATGTTGCTCCAGAGGCACGAAACCGCGCAACACTCCACCAGCGCACGACTTGCGTGCCATCGTAGGGATGTTCTCTTCTCCAATGCCAAGGGCCGTGAAGGTGCTTGTCAGGCCCAATGTGCCGAAAAGGAATTCCTTCGTTTTCTCGATACTCTGCTTGGCAATGTCCATCGCAGGTTGCCCGGCATCGATTCCAAAGACATTCACACCATATTGTACATACTTGTCTACCGTCTTTTCGCTCAGGCAATATTCCATCCAGCGGGGCGTGATAATGGCAAGTCCCAAGCCGTGGGTGATGTCATAGTAGGCCGACACTTCATGCTCTATGGGATGGCAACTCCAAGCCTGGCGCTTGCCGCCATCAACAAAGCCGTTAATCGCCCATGACGAGGTCCACATGAGATTGGCGCGCGCCTCATAATTTTCAGGCTCCTGCATCGCAATCGGGGCATATTTGATAATGGTTCTCATCATGCCCTCCATGAAGCAGTCGAGCATATACAGATCCTGATTCATATTGAAATAGACCTCAAAGATGTGGGAGAGCATATCGGCCGCTCCGCAAGCGGTCTGATATGGGCTCACGGTATAAGTCACCGTGGGGTCAAGGAAGGACACCTTGGGCAGCAAGGTGGGATGCTCCACACGACCTATTTTGTCCTTGGTTCCAGGGTTGCTGATCACGCCGCCGGCATCCATCTCACTGCCTGTAGCGGACAGCGTGAGAACTGTGATAATGGGCAGAGCTTCGTTAATAGGTGCCCATTTCTCATTGAAGAAATCCCACGGGTCATGGTCCACCTTGGCACCGGCAGCCATGAACTTGGTAGCGTCAATGGTCGAGCCGCCACCCACAGCGAGCAGCACATCAATGTTGTGTTCCTTGCACATCTGGGCTCCGCGGCGCACACTGTCGATGCGGGGATTAGGCTCGATACCTGAGAGCTCAAACAGCTCCATGCCGGCCTTTCTGACCTCGTCCACCACGGCATCATAAAGCCCTGTGCGCTTGATGGAACCGCCACCATAGGTCAAGAGGACGCGTTTACCAAACTTGGCTAATTCCTCACTCAAGTGAGTCAACTGATTCTCTCCAAAATACACCTTAACGGGTATGTTGTAAACGAAGTTGTTCATAGCTATCGTAAAAAAATTAGGGTCTTACTTGAGGGATTCCAGCCATGACCGGATGTCTTCGTCGCCCATGGCGTTAAAGTTTTTGGGGTCAACCCATTTGGCATCGGGAGCCGAGGGTTTGAGATACTTCAGTGTCTCGCCAGCCCCACTACCGCCCGAAGTGAAAAACGGGATAATCGTTTTGCCGGTGAAATCATACTGTTCCAGGAAGGTGTTGATGATAGTGGGTGCCACATACCACCAAATGGGAAAACCGACAAACACGGTATCGTACTGAGCCATGTTCTCGACCTTGCTGGCGATGGCGGGACGGCTGCTCTTATCGGCCATTTCCACACTGCTGCGACTGTTCTTGTCATGCCAGTTCAAGTCGGCAGGCGTGTAGCGTGTCTCGGGCACAATTTCGAAAAGATCAGCATCGGCGGCCCTGGCCAAGCGCGTGGCGGCCTCCATCGTAGTACCTGTCGCACTGAAATAGGCGACCAGCGTTTTGGATTTATCACTCATGTCGTTTTTGTTTTGCTCATGACTGTACGAGAGGGCATTAAACGCCAGACATACAGCCACAAAGGTGAATAATGATTTCATGTTAATGTTCTTTTGATATTATACTTGTTGTCTCGACACCAGCATATAAAGGCCAGAGTGAATACATCGTGGCAAATATAGTAATTTTTCGTCACTAAAAAATAGCTGATTGAAAATAAAAAGCGACCAATCCGTCTTTTTTTTCGGTCGAAAAGGTAAAAAAGTCTTTATTTTTTAATGAATCATTAAATAATCATATTAATTTTGGCGACAAATAATCAATCATTAATTAACAACATAACCATCAAATCAATGAATCTCAAAAGGTACTTCAACTGCGGCATGCTGACGACATTGCTCATCATGTCAGCTGTATTTTTTAGCGCTCAAGCAGGGCAAGTGAATGTTAATCAGGCTCGCGAAAAGGCGGGCAGTTTTCTTCTGAAACAACGCTCTGGCAAGTTCGCTGGCCCAACAGCGCCATCACTCACGCTGGTTCATGCCGAGCCTTCGGCAGCTGTCAACACAGCCAGCGATTACTACGCATTCAACATCAATGGCGGTGGTTTCATCATCATGTCCGGTGAGGACCGAGCCATCCCCGTGCTGGGCTATAGCGACAACGGCCATCTGGATTTCAATAATCTGCCCGACAATTTCAAGGCCCTGATGAGGAGTTATCAGGAAGAAATCGAGTATCTCCATACCCATCCCAAGGCAGAGACCGTTCCCATGGTAAATGCTACCAACGGAAATGGTGTTGCTCCGCTCATCAAAA
This sequence comes from Muribaculaceae bacterium, assembly GCA_017619255.1. Taxonomy (GTDB): domain Bacteria; phylum Bacteroidota; class Bacteroidia; order Bacteroidales; family Muribaculaceae; genus Sodaliphilus. The sequence continues at coordinate 14,317 of JAFZSS010000076.1, read as the reverse complement.
CCTATTGGGGCCAAGAAATGCCTTACTACCTACAATGCCCGATTAAAAACGGCGAGTACTGCGTCGTGGGCTGCATAGCCACCGCAATGGCCCAGGTGATGTACTACTGGAAATACCCCACTTACAGCGCAGCCATCAGCTCTTATTACTGCTCTGGTATCAGCCAAACGGTTCCCGCCCTGCCTGAAACCACATTTGACTACAGCAAGATGCTCAGTTCCTATTGCCACTGGGACTGGGATAACAGCGTCCTGGTGCAAGACGAGTACACCGACGAGCAAGCCCAGGAGGTGGCAAAGCTTTCTCGTTACTGCGGACAAGCAGTGGAGATGGGCTACAGCCCCGATGGCAGCGGCGCCTACACCAGCGATCAATTGGCCGCAATGAAGACCTTTGGCTACAGTAATAATGCCGAGGTCGTTTCCCGTGACTTCTGGTGGTGGGAGAATTACACAACTGCCGAGTGGGAAGCCATGATCAAGGCCGAATTGGATGCCGCCCATCCCCTTCTGTACAGTGCCAGCGACCCCGAGGCCGGTGGCCACGCCTTCATCTGCGACGGCTATGACGCAAACGGCATGTTCCACTTCAACTTCGGCTGGTACGGCACCTGTGACGGCTGGTATGCCTCCACCGCATTGAACATGGTACACCGCAGTGGCGAAGAGCTCCACTTCAACTCCAACCATGACATGATTACCGGATTGATTCCTCCCAGCTATTGCCTGATCTCGTCATCCGGTGCCAAAGCAACCAATGGATTAATCATCCTGGGTGAAAACATGGCAGTGCAGGCCGACGATGTAAACATTTTCGCCAGTTCCGATAATGGGAACATCAACCTGCTCTTCGGTCTTACCGATGCCAATGGTCAGCGTAAGTGCATGAGTAATAGCGTCACCGTTAACCCGACCAATTTTGAGCAAGGCAGCACTGTGAACAGTGTGATCAATCTTCCCACCACATTGCCGAGTGGCATCTATCAGTTGAACTTCTATTACAAGACTGATAACACCCGAATCACACAAATTGAATGTGACGGCGGACAACTGCAAGTCATCGGCCGCCTTGCCAAATACAATGAGCCGTTCGACATCAGTGATGTCACACAGGTTATCGGCTATCTGCTTAACGGCTCCTCCTATAGCCAGTTGGACATCAGCGATGTCACTACGCTCATTGGTTATCTGCTCTACGGCACCTACTAAACCGAGACCATCAACGAGAATACCCGGATAAAGGCCGTAGCAAGCATAGATGTGCTTGCTACGGCCTTTCATCATGTCACTAGCGCTCGGATACAAGAAACTTGTGAGTCATCACGATTTTCTCATTTCGGACAAATTATCTCCGAAAATGTTGTGAAAGATTAGGTTATGTAAAAAAAATACTTTATTTTGCCAAATCATATATACAAATAGTTTTCTGAACTGACTCTAAAACATTATAAACCTTTTACTATCAAACAGATTATGGATTTTAAGAAAATTTTGATTTCCTGTCTGCTGGCCGTTGTTGGTATGACATACGGCATCGCAGGCAATGTTGATGCTGATGCAGCTCGAGTTGCTGCCGGCAAGTTCATCCAAAGCCACCGGACGACCCTCAGGTCAAGTTCCACCTCCAACCTCACGCTGGCCCACACCGAGGCTTCCTCGGTAGAGGGCAATGCCTACTATGTGTTCAATGTCAGCGGTGGCGGCTGGGTCATCGTTGCTGGTGACGACCGCGCAAAACAGATCCTTGCATATGGCGACAAGGGCAACATCGACATGAACGACCTGCCCGGTAACATGAAAGGTTTCCTGAATATGCTCAAGGGCCAGATTGAAACCGCGCAGGCTTACAAGGGCCAAACCGTTCCAGCGAAAGCGACCAAACGCTCCACACCTGTCGGGCCTTTATTGAAGACCGACTGGGATCAACATGAGCCCTTTAACCGCCTGTGTCCGTTGAACAGTGCCGGTGATCGCACTTCAGTGGGTTGTGGACCTCTTGCCATGGCTCAAATCTGCTACTACTGGAAATACCCTAACGAAGTGCCTGATCTCCCTGGCTACCAAGGAACCGGCTACCAGTGGTATTCCAATCTGCCTGGCACTACATTTGACTATAGCAAAATGCTTGACAACTACTACACCCACAACCCTGAGACTGGTAACCCCACGGGTTATGTGGCCTATACAGATGAGCAGGCCAATGAAGTAGCCAAGCTGAGCCGTTATTGCGGACAAGCCTGCAAGTCACGCTATGGAAATGCCAATGGTACATCAACAGGCTCTTATACTTACGATCAGCGCGACGCTTTTAAAACCTTTGGTTTCAACGAGAACTTGCAGCTGATAGGTAAAGATCCCTCCTACTACAACGATAATAGTAACAAATATACCATAGAGGAGTGGTGTGCACTCATTTATACCGAGCTTGAAGCCGGCCGTCCCATCCCCTACCATGACATGTATGAAGGCCATGCTTGGGTGCTTGACGGAGTTGACGCCGAAGGCAAGTTCCACATGAACTGGGGTTTCGCCGGAAGGTTCAACGGCTGGTATGAAATAGACGCCCTTGCCTTCCATCCTAACGGTGACGATGAGGTGTGGGACTTCAGCACGCTCAGCAACGGCGGAAACGAGATGATTATCAATTGTTTTCCTTACGAGGGCTATGTGATTCCCGGTGACGAGCCCACGGGATTGCGTGGAGATGTGGACGGCGATGGTAAAGTTGACATCACCGATGCTACCATGCTCATCAACTACCTGCTCAGCAATGACCCCACCGGCATCAACATGGAAAATGCCAACTGCGACCTGAGTGATGATGGCAAGGTTGACATCACCGATGCCACTACTCTGATCAACTACCTGCTCAATAACGCTTGGTAATCAAGGATAACGCCTCTCACCAGAGTGCATTTAAAAGCAATGGTCAGGATTCTACAATCAAGTAGGGTCCTGACTCTTTTTTAAGGCGCAAAATCTTGCGCCTTAATTTTTCTGTAAACAATCAGAACACAAGAACAAAAAAATAGTTTATTTAACGCTTGTTTCACAAATAATGACTAACTTTGCCGTTTAGACAAAAACGAATTTATGATGCACTGATGGCAACCGGAAATTTCATACGCTTCGCCTGTATCCTGCTCCTGTGGCTAGGGCTGTGTTGGCTACTGCTCACCCGGACAGAAAGGGTTGACTTCATGGTGATATTCACGATTGTTGCATCGGGCATCATCATTTTTGTCCCTCTCTACAAGAAATATGTGAGAAAGAAAGATTGAACATGACAATAAAACCCTATATACAGGAACACTGCCCGCTGCTTGCTCAAATCGACACTCCTGCCGACCTGCGTAAGCTGTCGGTGGATCAACTGCCTCAAGTGTGTCACGAGCTACGCCAATTCATGATCCATGAGTTGTCGAGCAATCCAGGGCATTTTGCCTCAAGCATGGGGGCAGTGGAGATTGTGGTGGCATTGCACTATGTGTTCAACACCCCCGATGACCGCTTGGTGTGGGATGTGGGCCATCAGGCCTATGCCCACAAGATCTTGACAGGACGCCGCGACCAGTTTGACGACAACCGCAAGCTTGACGGCTTGAGCGGCTTCCCCAATCCGGCCGAGAGCGAATATGACACATTCACCGCCGGTCATGCTTCCAATTCCATCTCAGCCGCTTTAGGCATGGCCATTGCGGCTGAATTACAAGACAATGACCAGCGCAAGGTGATTGCCATCATCGGCGACGCCAGCATCAGTGGCGGCCTGGCCTTTGAAGGCATCAACAATGCCACTACCAACCCGAACAACCTGATTATTGTCCTCAACGACAATGACATGGCCATTGATGCCAATGTGGGCGCATTGAGCTCCTACATGAGTGATCTGCATACATCACACCGCTACAACAAGCTGCGCTACAAGACCTATCAGTTCCTGCGCCGTCACAAAGTCATCAATGACAACCGCAAGGGCCTGATTATGCGTTTCAGCAACGCATTGAAATCCCTGTTCTCGGGACAACAGAACATCTTCGAGGGTCTGAATATCCGCTATTTCGGACTTTATAACGGACACGATGTGAAACGCTTGGTAAAAGTGTTCCGCGAGATCAAGGATATGACCGGTCCCAAACTGGTCCATGTGCGCACCGTCAAGGGCAAGGGATTCCCCGCAGCCGAGGCCGACCCCGCGACCTGGCATGCACCTGGCAAGTTTGATGAAGAGACCGGTGAGCGCGCCAAGGGCAGCAAGGGCGGTCCCATCAAGTATCAAGATGTGTTCGGCAAGACATTGGTCGAGCTCGCTGAAAAGAATGAGAAAATCGTTGGCATCACAGCTGCCATGCCCAGCGGCACATCCATGTCGATGATGCTCGAGGCTATGCCACGCCGCGCGTTTGATGTGGGCATCAGCGAAGGTCATGCGGTGACTTTTGCCGGAGGTCTTGCCAAGGATGGCATGCACCCCTATTGCGCCATTTACAGTACATTCCTGCAGCGCGGCTACGACTCCATCATTCATGATGTCGCCATCCAGGGTCTGCCAGTCACCTTCTGCATCGACCGCGGCGGCATTGTCGGCGAGGATGGAGTCACCCACCACGGTCTGTTCGACCTGGCCTACCTGCGCTGCATCCCGGGGATGACCGTCGCTTCGCCCATTAACGAGCATGATCTTCGCAACTTGATGTTCACCGCCCAGCTCGATGGCATGGGACCTTTCGCCATCCGCTATCCGCGCGGCAAGGGTGTCATCGAAGACTGGCATAACGAGATGAAAGCATTGCCTGTCGGCAAAGGACGCCGCCTCAGTGAGGGCGAAGGCGTAGCGGTGCTCAGCATTGGCCATATCGGCAACGAGGTCATTGAGGTGATCAACCACTTGGCACAGCGTGGCATTCAAGTAGGTCACTACGACATGATTTTCCTCAAACCCCTCGATGAAGACATTCTCAACGAGGTCACTTCCCGTTATCAAAGTGTAATCACCATCGAAGATGGAACTGTCGTGGGCGGACTGGGCTCAGCAGTCGCCGAATGGATCACCCGTAAAGGCTACACCACACGGCTGCGCATGCTGGGCGTTCAGGACGAGTTTGTCCATCAGGGCACGGTACAAGAGCTATATGAGCGATGCGGAATGGATGCCGTTTCACTGGAGAACGCCATCCTTGAGGAGTTAGGAGTCTAGAGTTAGGAGTTATACTTACAACTAAAACTAAACAATATGAGAATCGTTATTGCCGGCGCAGGAGAAGTCGGGACACATCTGGCCAAGATGCTCAGCAATGAGGAGCAGGACATCATCGTCATGGATGTTGAGAACAAGAAGCTGGAGCCTCTTGAGAACTACAACCTGCTCACCCATCAGGGCGATGCTATCTCGTTCAACGACCTGAACTCCATCAAAACAGGCGACAGCGACCTGTTCATTGCCGTCACCAAGAGCGAAGCACGCAACATCCTGGCTTGCTCGATGGCCAAACGCTTAGGGGCGAAAAAGACCGTGGCGCGCCTGGACAATGACGAATTCTTTAATCCCAGGTGGCGCGACCACATCACAAACCTGGGCATCGACCACCTCATCTACCCAGAAATGCTGGCAGCAAAAGAAATCTCGAGCGCATTAAAGTGCACTTGGGCCCGCAACTGGTTTGAGTTGTTTGACGGTGAGCTCATTGTTGTGGGCGTGAAAATTCGCGCCAACGCTCTCATCGTCAACCAGATGCTCAAGGATGTGTCCAACATCAGCCATTACCTGCATGTTTCGGCTATCAAACGCAACCGTGAAATCATCATTCCGCGTGGCGATGATCGCGTGCAGGAAAATGATATAGTGTATATCGCCACAACCCGTGAGCACATCGATGAGGTGCGCGAAGCCTGCGGCAAGACACAAACTCCGGTCGATAATGTGCTGATCGTGGGAGGTAACGATATTGCGGAACAACTCATCAAGCGACTTGGCAAAACCGTTGACATCAAAATCATTGAGAAAGACGAGGCACGATGTGAAGAATTAGCCCAACGCTACCCCAACTGCAAGCTGGTACAAGGTGATTTTCGTGACTCTGACTTGAACGAAGAGGAAAGCGTGAGCTACTATGACGCTTTTATCGCCCTGGGGGAAAACAGCGCGGTCAACATGATGGCATGCATGATTGCCAAGACCAATGGCGTTCCGAAGACCATCGCCCAGGTTGAGGACATACAGTTCATCAATGAAGCTGAGGCCTTGAACATCGGCACTATCGTCAACAAGAAACTGCTGGCTTCAAGCCGCATCTATCAAATCATGATTGATGCCGACGAGGACAACGCAAGATGCCTGGCGCTCGCCGATGCCGAGGTGGCCGAGATTATCGTAGAAGAAGGCGACCGTGTGACCCGCACTCCTGTCAAAGACCTTAAACTGAGCAGGGATTTCACCATTGCAGGGCTTGTGCGTGACGGCAAGGGTCAGCTTGTTGACGGCAACACGCGCATTCAAGCCGGAGACCATGTAGTGGTCTTCTGCCTGCAAGGAGCGATTCACAAACTTGACAAATACTTCTCTTGACAATGCCTAAACACTCCAACCAGCATATCAACTTCGCCATCGTTCTCAGGATGCAGGGCTGGCTGCTGCTCATCGAAGCGGCATTCATGCTCATGCCGCTGGGAGTCTCCTGGTGGTTTGACGAGTCAACGGCTGTCAAGGCATTTATCTACAGTACTGCAATCACTGCGGGCGCCGGAGCTCTCATGGCGTTTGGCATCAGGCCACGCAGAACCTCGATGCTCAAGCGTGAGGGCCTCATGCTCACCGCCATTATCTGGGTGTTTTTCTCGGTATTCGGCATGTTACCTTATTTGTTCACCGATACCTTCAATAATATCACCGATGCGTTTTTCGAGACGATGGCGGGCTTCACCACTACTGGTTCCAGCGTTATCCGTTATGTGGAAGAAATTCCGCATGGTGTACTTTTCTGGCGGGCAATGACACAATGGATTGGCGGCATGGGAATCATTCTGTTCACCCTGGCAGTCATCCCTATGCTGAATCAGAAAGGCGGCATTGCCTTGTTCAATGCCGAAGTGACCGGCATCACTCATGAGCGTCTTCGTCCCAGAGTGAGCCAAACCGCTAAGGACCTGTGGGCCATCTACATCGGTCTGACCGCCCTGCTTTCCGTACTATTGTTCTTAGGCCCCATGGACTGGTTTGACGCTGTATGCCATGCCATGACGACGACCTCAACCGGCGGTTACTCCACTAAAAACATAGGCCTCGACTATTGGGGTTCCAGTTATGTCTTCGTTGTCGTCATCTTCTTCATGTTCATTTGTGGTATCAGTTTTTCGCTGATTGCCGCAGGGTTCCGTGGAAACTTCAAGCGCATCCGCAACAACAACACCCTGCGCTGGTACTGCATGACTGCGCTCATCACGACATTGATTATCATGGGCTATATGGCCTATAAGTCCTTCCTAGACAATAACTTCGACCGTTTTGTCTATGGCTCATTCGACACCATATCGGCGATCACTTCAACGGGATTCTCGACATTTGATTATGAGGGGAGCGATGAGTTTGTCACCGTCATCCTGATGGTGATGATGTTCTTTGGCGGCATGGCGGGTTCCACATCGGGCGGCGCCAAGATGGACCGCCTCATCGTCTTGTTGAAGCACACCTCCAATGAGTTCTACCGTGTCCTTCACACCAACTCGGTGCGTGCAGTCCATATCGACGGCAAGCCTATTCCCAACCATGTCGTCAGCAAGGTGAATACTTTCTTTACTGTCTATATAGGCATCATCCTGGTGGTTGGACTATACCTAACCTTCTTTGGGATACCCGTCTTTGACGCGATGTACACTTCAATGTCGGCCATCAGTAATGTGGGCATTGGTCATGGTGTTACAGGTCCTGACAACTCTTGGGTGGTTTTGCATCCAGCTGCCAAGTGGGTGGTTGCATTTGAAATGATGGTTGGCCGTCTGGAGTTGTTTACCGTCCTGGTTATTTTCACTCGTTCGTTCTGGAAAAAGGATTAATCGTCGAGGGTTAGGGCCACCCATGATATCTTGACAACAGGGCCACTGTATAACCGTGATAGCCTTAGTGTCGAAAGGGTATTGAGGATGTTTTCTTGAATGTTCTATTTTTTTTGAAAAAAAGTAATCGATTTGCGTTTGTAAATCGATTTTATTTTGTAATTTTGAAGCCCCAATTATTTTATCGATAGCAACATGAGTAAAAGTCAAGGCAACCACAATAAGAAAATGAGTGATAATCAGGATTACTTTGGTCCTGATATCAGCAGCGTGAAGAAATCTGATGCCTACCTAAGATCGCGTGAGGCCGAGGAGGCCATCGACAAAGAAGGAAAGTCCAAGTGGCAACGCTTCATGGCGTTTTTCCAAAATGGCAGACTACGCTTTGCCACAGGAATCTTCATGTTGATGATAGGCATTTATCTGCTTATCTCTTTCTTGTCGTTTTTCCTGTCGGCAGGCATGAGCGATCAGAACCGCATTGCTTCCAATACGGTTATTGAGAATGCTCAAATGCCAGATCAAATTCGCAATGCGGGCGCCGCTGTCGGAGCTTCTATGAGCAATTTCCTGATTGCCGACGGCGTTGGCGTGGCAGCGTTTATCCTGGTGATGTGGTTCCTGACTTTGGGTATGCGTCTGGTGCGCAAAGGAAAAAAGGCGCATTTCTTCACCTATACTTTTGTGTGCCTGTTCAGCATCTTCACATTCTCGATGGTAGTGGGTGCTGCCACCTATTTCATGAAGCCGATCACCTTCTTCCCATTGGGCGGCAATTTCGGCAAATATGCCAACCAATGGTTGCTTGGGCTCTTTGGGCTCTATGGCATGATTGCCATCAATCTTGCCATCCTGATGTTATGGTTTTTCCTTACTTATCACACCTTTGCCGCACTTTACAAACAAGTGAAGAAAGAGATCGAGAAAAAACGCAGCCATAGCAAGGAAGAAGCTGAGGAAGTGGTTAGCCAACCCGGTCAGTCGTCATTCCTCGGTGGTGAACAACCAGTGGGTGACAAGGCAATGGCTGACAACGGATCCAGTAGGGCCAAGCCGGCCAACCGTCTCCGCCGTGCCAAGGCCGACGCAAAACCTGAGCCTGCCGACAACGGCACCGCTGCGCGCCTGAAACCCATTGCCGCCAGCACCGATGTGAGCAACCCTCATGATCCCACCGGAGAATACCGCCATTACCGCTTCCCCACCCTGGATCTTCTGCAGGACATCCGCATGAATCCCAACAGTGTGGACAAGCAGGAGCAAGACGAAAACAAAGAACGCATCCGCGAGACACTGAATAAATACGGTATCGAAATCAAGGAAATCATGGTCCATGTGGGTCCCACGGTCACCCTGTTTGAAATCGTGCCTCAAGACGGTGTCAGAGTGAACAAGATCCGCAACCTTGAGGATGACATCGCATTGAGCCTGGCAGCTCTGGGCATCCGCATCATTGCCCCCATGCCCGGCCGTGGCACTATCGGTATCGAGGTGCCCAACCGTGACCCTCAAGTCGTTCCCATGCGCGAGGTGCTGGGCTCCAAAGCCTTCCAGGAGAGCCGTGCCAAACTGCCGATGTGTTTAGGATGCACCGTGAGCAACGAAGTATTCATTGCCGACCTGACCAAGATGCCCCACCTGCTTGTGGCAGGTGCCACCGGTAAAGGTAAATCGGTGGGCTTGAACGCCATCATCACATCGTTGTTGTACAAGAAAGGCCCGTCGGAACTGAAATTTGTTCTTGTGGATCCTAAGCGTGTGGAATTCAGCGTGTATGCCGACCTGGAGAAGTACTTCTTTGCCAAGACTCCTGGCGAAGATAAAGCTATCATCACTGATACTGAACGCGTCATCAAGACACTGAATTGCCTTGTGCAAGAGATGGAAGACCGCTACCGGGTACTCGAGGAGGTGAAATTGCGCAATGTGAGCGACTATAATGAAATGTGGCGCCGAGAGTTGCGTGATGTGCGTGACGAGCATGGCGAGAAGAAATACCAGTCCATGCCCTATATCGTGGGCATCATCGACGAGTTCAGCGACATGATCATGACCGCCGGCAAGGAAGTCGAAACACCCCTTGTGCGCATTGCCCAAAAAGCGCGCGCCGTGGGCATTCACATGATTATCGCGACCCAGCGCCCATCATCCAAAGTCATCACCGGTTTGATTAAGGGTAACTTCCCCGGACGCATCGCCTTTGCTGTTGCCCAACGCATCGACAGCCAAATCATTATTGACCGCACCGGTGCCCAGCAGCTCATCGGCCGTGGTGACATGCTGTTCCAAATCGACGGTGAGCTGACAAGGTTGCAATGCCCCTTTGTTGACACGCCGGATCTCGTGCGCATCTGTGACTTCATCAAAGACCAAGAAGACAAAGACCGAGACATTGACCACGAGGTGCCCTACATGCTTCCAGAGTATGTCGGCAAGGACGAGGGCGGCAGTGGCGATGCCAATGTTGGCAATGTCAAGGAACGCGACCCGCTGTTTGAAGAAGCCGTTAAATTCGTCGTCATGAGCAATACCGCAAGCACCTCATCATTGCAGCGGCGTTATGAGATCGGATATAACCGCGCCGGCCGCCTGATGGACCAGATGGAGAGTGCCGGCATCGTGGGTCCTGCCCAAGGCAGCAAACCCCGTCAGGTGCTCGTCAGCCCCATGGATATTGACCAGCTGTTCAGTTAAAAACTTATAAAGAGTGCCTCCTCGCTGGGTTGGCACTCTTTTTGCAGGTTCCCAGTCAAATACTACTCACTTATCATATGAAAAAGATATTCTTTACAATCCTCGGTTGCCTTATAGCTGTCGGAGTGGCGGCACAGACTCCCGCAGCCATGCTCGACAAATGTGTGGCAGCCATCAATGCGGGTGGCGGCGTAACTGCCAACTACCGCATCAGTTCCAGCCAAGGTGAGAGCCATGGCACTATTGCCATGCAAGGTAATAAGTTTCGCGTGACATCGCCTGAAGCCAAATGCTGGTATGACGGAAAAACACAGTGGGCCTGGAGCCCCGCTACCGGTGAAGTGAATATCAGCACCCCAACCGCTGATGAATTACAGATGACTAATCCCATTGCGGCGGTGCAGCACTTCAAAGCCGATTTCAAAATGAAGGTGGCAAAAGCCAAGACAGCAATCACCTATGTCATCAAACTCACTCCCAAGAAAAAAGACAACATCAAGACACTGTGGCTGTATTTCGACACCAATACATCACTGTTGCGAACCGCCTTGTTTGAGATGACTGACAAGTCCACTTACAGAGTGCGCATCACTGGTTACAAACACAAAACGCTTCCTGCCAGCACATTCACCTTCGACAAGTCCATGGTCCCTGCAGGGACTCCCGTTGTGGACTTGAGATAACCATTGCTGTCTGTCAGCAGCATGATTACGGCTACAAGCGACTGAAACACTGAACTATGTACCACTATTTCATCGGTCCTGCAGTGGGTGCTGTCATCGGTTATATCACCAATGACATTGCCATTCGCATGCTTTTCAGACCTCATCAAGCCAAATACATCTTTGGGATTCACATTCCCTTCACTCCCGGTATTATCCCCAAGGAGAAAAACCGCATTGCCGGCGCTATCGGCAAAGCAGTAAGTGAGAACCTGATGAACCGTGAGGTGCTGGAAAAGAGTCTGCTCAGCGACGATATGCTGGCCAAAATCGACAGCACCATCGACGAATTTATCGCCACACAAAGCCAGAACGACGAGACCATCGAGGCATTTGCCCGCCACTACCTGCCACAAGAGGATATAGATGCCATGCACACAAATGCTACCGATGGCATTGTGAAGATGCTCACAGCCAAGCTTGAAGACAGCCGCTTGGGTGAGAGCATTGCCAGTATGGCAACAAAGCATGTTATCGAGAAGACCCGCAAGAGTGTTGCGGGACGGTTTGGTGCCGACATGCTGATTCAGCCTGTGGCCCAATTTGTTGAGGGCATCCTTGCAAAACACATTAACGAAATTCTTCAGAACAACTCACGACAGATGATTCAAGGACTCGTCACCGACGAGTCAGAGAAACTGATGGGAATGACTATGAGCTGCCTCATGACAGGTCACGATGAACAGGTCGCACAGATCAAAACGGGCATCCTCAATGCCTACCGTGTCATCATCACTGAACACCTGCCGCGCATTCTGCAAGACATCGACATCAGCGGCATCATCGAGCAACGCATCAAAGAGATGGACATGGAAGAGGCTGAGGCCATCATCCTCGATGTCATGAAAAAAGAACTGCGCGCCATCGTGTGGCTCGGCGCCTTACTGGGCTGCATCATGGGAACAATCACAAGTTTATTCTAATTTTTTTTGAATTCTTCTTGCCTAATTATGATAGTTGCACTATTTTTGTGCAATAATTATTCTCGTTTTTGTTTAATTTCTAAATCATCTCAATTATGAAAAAATTACTCTTTATTTTTGCTGCTTTGATGATGGCCAGCAGTGCATTTGCCGGTCACTGGGTTACATTTGAAGCAGAGGACTTTGATTACACTTCTGGCGCTTTCTTCGTAGTGAAGGACGGCGTGACGCTCGAGGGCTATGGCAGAATTGATTACGATCATTTCCGCTTCTATGCCAACAATAGCATAGCCGTTTCTAGTGATGACGGCATTTTGAAAATCGAATTCACTTGCATTGGCGAGGATGACAGCCAATATGGACCTGGAGGCCTCACCTTTAATTCTGACGGTTCGAGAGGTCAGTATTCCTATGATGGTTACATTGGCACTTGGGAGGACGGCATCACTCAAGAAGGCGAATTTGTTGCCTTTGAAGAGGAAAACTTTGGGGAAGGCCCCATGGCTCCCTTCTACAATGTGAGCCTCTATGCCGAAGCTCAGTGCCGTGCGACCAAGGTCCGCATTTATGTTCTTGGCGATGCTCCTGTAACTCCTCCCGAACCCACCGAGAGGACCGGTTCTCCCACCTTCAACGGCTACACCACCGACGGCATCCACGCCTACTTCATCGAGATTCTCCCCACCGAGCCCAGTACCATCTACTACCGCATCCAGTACAATGACGAGGCGTTCACCGGGTGGGCAGAGTATGAGGATGTCCTGAGTTTCACCAATGACGGCCACTATCGCGTAGAGGCTTATGCCGTCGCTCCGGGCAAGCTCGAGAGCTATCCCATCTCCTACGAGTTCTATGTGACTCCGTATACCGGTCTGAGCGAACTGATGAACGGCAAGACCGTTATCGGCGTGCGCTACTTCAACCTGGCTGGCCAGGAGATGCCTGAGGCTAACGGCATGACCATCGTCGTTACCACCTACACCGACGGCAGCACCAGCGCCGCGAAGGTAATGAAGTAACATCATGCATTCTATAAAAAATGGCGGCCCAGCGGGTCGCCATTTTTTATTTGGAGGTTGAATCAGACAACTCAACACTAAAATACTGGGCACTGTTTTAGTCCACTTGCCAGGTGTCACCGGCCATGATGACATCATTCAAGCAGGTAAAGCCATGCAACGCTTTTGCTTCCTCGACCTGCTCGGCAACAGAAATCTCATAGGTAGGAGCTTTAACGGCACGGATGACGCCAAGTGCCACGGGCAGGTCAGTGCCGTCCATCATGGCCAGCATCTGATGCAAGAAGAAACTCTCACAGTGTGCATCGTGAACGAGCACATCGTCAATCGTATAACCGTCTTCACCGATGGTCACCGCCTTAAGGCCAAAACCATCCTGCACAAGACCGCGATTGTTATCCTTGCCGAAGATCATCTTCTCTCCATGTACGAGGTGAATAGTGCGGTCAGGACGATTCTCGCGATCAGTGATGTAATTGTGGATACCGTTGTTGAAAATCATGCAGTTCTGCAGAATCTCGACTACAGCGCAACCCTTGTGCTGCGCTGCCGCCATCATCACTTCCTGACTGATACTCAGTTCCACATCCAAGCTACGGGCAAAGAAGGTGCCGCGGGCGCCGAAGGTCAATTCAGCGGGAACGAACGGGTCCTCGGTCGTGCCATATGGGGATGACTTGGATTTAAAGCCACGGGCACTCGTAGGCGAGTATTGCCCCTTAGTCAAACCATAGATGCGGTTATTCAGCAAGAGCAGATTAACATCGATGTTGCGGCGCACCTCATGGATGAAGTGGTTGCCACCAATAGCGAGGCAGTCTCCGTCGCCCGTTACCTGCCATACCGTCATCTCGTGGTTGGCAGTCTTGAAACCCGTTGCCACAGCACCACCACGTCCATGGATGGTGTGG
>JAFZSS010000009.1 GCA_017619255.1 Muribaculaceae bacterium | reverse complement strand
TAGAACAGACCTTTTTCAAGGCCCTCGAGCACGGTGTCGCGACCCACCAGATAGGTGTCGCTCTCGTAGTAAATCTTGTCGAACGACACGCCCATGCGGCGGTAGGTCTCGTCAAAGCCGGCATATACCCAATTGTTCATCTTCTCCCACAAGGCGCGCACCTCGGGATCACCTGCTTCCCAGCGACGCAACATGTCGTGTGCCTCCTGGATGAGCGGTGCCTGCTTCTCGGCCTCCTCGGGAGCCATGCCCTTATCGATGAGTTCCTTGATCTCGGCCTTGTAGTGCTTGTCAAAGGCCACATAGAAGTCACCGATCAGGTGGTCACCCTTCTTGCCCGTGGACTCGGGTGTGGCACCGTTACCCCACTTGAGCCAGGCGAGCATCGACTTGCAGATGTGGATGCCGCGGTCGTTGACGATGTTGGTCTTCACCACCTTGTAGCCGTTAGCCTCCATGATGCATGACAGGCTGTAGCCCAGCAGGTTATTGCGCACATGGCCCAGGTGTAGCGGCTTGTTGGTGTTGGGTGAGGAGTACTCGATCATCACCAACTGGCTGTCGTCGGTCACGGCCTTGAAGCCATAGTTGGGGGTTGATGCCACATGGCGCAGCACGCCCGTCCAGAACGACGGCTTGATAGTGATGTTCAGGAAGCCCTTGATGACATTGAATTTCTCGACAGCCTCGCAGTGGGCCAGCATGTGCTCACCTATCTCCTGTGCCGTCACATCGGGCGCCTTGTGTGACGCCTTCAAGAACGGGAACACCACAATCGTCTCGTTACCCTCAAACTCCTTCTTCGTCGTCTGGGGAACAATCTTCTCGGCGGGAAAATCCGCACCATATAACTCCTTTACAGCCAGCGCAGTAGCCTCGGCCAATATTTGATCAATCGACATAATCTATCGCAGTTTTATCGTTATCATTCATTTGAACCGACAAAATTACAAAAAAAAAGTAGAGGCGCAAAATTTTGCGCCTCCCCCATGATATTTGAATATCCATCCCAGCCCTTTAATCAAGCCGTCGAGAACAAAGCAGTCAGCATTATCAGCCCGTTAATCCTCCTGAGGTTTTATGTATCCACGAGTCACTTTATTGATGGCAACTTCTGTCAAATAGCCTTGTTTCACCAAATCGGTCAGATCTTTGCGAGCCGTCATGGAAGAAACGGAGAATAGTTCCTGCACATCTTTCACCGTGAAGATGGTGTCTGGCTCCTCCTTGAGCCGTTGTAACACCATCGCCTGTCTCAGATTGATATTCCCAGCAATCAGGAAAGAGTTGGCAGCCTTTTTCTCCTTTTGTTTCCGCTGAATGTAGTCACGAAGCTGTTGGAAAGCAATCTCCAATGCTTTCAAGTTGTAGGCGACAAAATAGCCCATGTCATTCCCGTCATTCTCGGTGTAACGGAAGGCTTTCTCGTAACTACTTTTTGATTTTGCAATTACCCTTGAGATGGACATATACTCAGTCAAATTGTACTTCTCTTTGAGCATATACCAATAGAACAACGCCCGAGCTGTTCTGCCATTCCCATCGACAAAGGGATGCATGTAAGCCAACATGAAATGAATGATGATACCCCGAATGATGGGATGGATGAAGATGCCCGAGTTGTTATTATTGAAGAAACTGCAAAGGGTCTTCACAAACTCGGGAATCTCTTTAAATGATGGAGGCGTATAGATAACATCTCCTTCTACCATATCGGCGACAACGACATTATCGTTTGTCCTGAAACTGCCGGCATTTTCGGGATTATCCATTGTTCTTTCGGTCATCAGTCGGTGGATGTGCAGCAGAGTCTGCTCGGTCAAGGGGTCATCCTTGTGGGCAACGATATACTGAATTGTATTGTAGTTGTTGACAATCATCTGCTGAGACTTATTCTGAGGAGATTTTTTCTTTCTCAGCATTTCCTTGGCAATCATTCTTGTGGTGGAAGCACCTTCCATCTTACTGGAGTAGATGGCTTCCTCCATGAGAGAACTGTTCAGATAGTATTTCTTCTCGGAATTCAAGGAATCATTGTCAACCTCCCAAAAGCTACCAAACTTCATGTCAAAGTCATGGCACATGCGCTGCATTTGACTTGTGACGCACAAATTGATGCCATACTTTTCCCAAACAATGAATGCCCCGCCCAACCGAGAGGCCTTGACCTGAATCCAAAGCATCTGAGGCGTATAGCCAGTAGGCAAGAGTTTATATTTGACTTTATCCCAATACTCATAGGTCTCATTGATTTTATCAACGAGAGGAGCAATCAACGGGTCACATCCTCCCATGAGAGCATTGACGATGACTCTTTTGTCTATTTTGGGCGGTGATTCAATCATAAGTGCTACTGATTTATTCAGTCGCAAAGATACAAAAGATTTTTGAAATTCTTGCAAATTCTAGCAAGTTTTTGCTAAATTAGCAAGATTTAGCTGATTTTCTATTCTATCCAGTGCTTAAACAATTGGAGAGAATGATATCTTACCGACTCTTGGCAACTTCTTGTTAGGGCAGAGTGAAGGATGCCATTTATTCGAGATTCTCTGTCTTTAATTGGTGATGAGGTTGCCGTTCTCGTCAATGATGAGGTCAAGGGTGGTGTACCAGATGCGGCCGGCGATGGGGGCGTTAGGGAAGATGGCGCGCAACTTGTCGATATACCCTCTCACCTGGTGGC
>JAFZSS010000075.1 GCA_017619255.1 Muribaculaceae bacterium | reverse complement strand
GATGTTGGTGCAGGCGTTAGCCATTTCCTCGTTCATGATCTTAAGGGCCTCGTCGGCAAATTCGGGCTTCACGGGGCTTGCAGCAAGGATGCGGATCCAGGGCGTGTCACCGTGGATGGTGGCCAAACCATGAGCGCCGGCCGAGTAAGCGGCACCAGCCTCTTCGCGTATCTTCTCGTCATAAATCTTGTTGAGCACCTGACCCAGGATTTCGGCCTTGATGCTGTTCTCCAGGCTATAAGGCGTCTTGGTGTCATACCAGTAGATGCGGGCGTTGGCCTTGGGAGTTTCCATCTTGCGGGTGAAGTGGGTGACGGTCTCGCCCACGGGGTGAGTGTCAACATTTACCCAATTAGACAACTTGCCCTTCTTGCCGGGCAGCGAAGCGATGTACTGCTCGATGAGCGGACGAATCACGGTCTCGTCGAAGTTGCCCACGAAGTAGAAGGTGTAGTTAGCGGCGTTGGCGGTGCGCTCCTTGACAATTTGGAGTGCGCGGTCACAGTCCACATTCTGCAGGTCTTCAACTTTAAAGGGCTTGCTGCGCCAGCTGTGGTTGTCAAGGATGTAGTCAACCGAGTCGCTGAAAGCCTGAGAAGGATCCAGATCTTGGTCCTTAAGCATTGTCTCGAGTCTATTCATCAGCATGTTATAGTTCTTCTCGTCCTTACGGATGTCGGTGAACTTGAGGTAGGTGAGCTGGAACAGGGTCTCGAGGTCCTTAACAGTGGATTCGCCAGAAAATACATCGGTATAAGTGTCCATTCCCATCATCACCTGAGCCTTCTTGCCGGCCATGGCCTTTTGAAGCTCAGTGAACGAGAAGTTACCCAGGCCGCTCATCATAGTGAAAGCGGGCATCAGCTGAGTGGTGGCCCAGTCTTTCTCACCGTAGAGCGACGAACCGCCACGGGCGATGGCCTGCATCTTGATTTCGTTGTTGTTGAAGTCGGTCTTCTTAAGGATGACGCGAGCGCCGTTGCTCAGCTCCAGTTCCTTGTAGTCAAACTGGCTGTTGTATTTCTCCTTTTTGATCTTACCGGCCTTGGGCAACTGGCTGATCAGGGGCTCCTGCTTCACATTGTCCTCATAGGGCTCTATATCGGCATTCTCGGCAGCGTTTACGGCAGCCAGCAGACTCTCGGGGGTGGGGTAAACAGCACCATCCTGCTCCTTGTTGAAGTTCAAAACCACAAGGTTCTCACCATCGGCGGTGATGAGGCCGGGCAGCAACTGGTTCACGAAGTCAACAGGAATTTGGGGAGCATACATGCTCATGATTTGGTACTTGTCCTCGATGGAGGGGATGGGGTCATTCTCGAGGTAATGACGGCAATACTGGCGACCATACTCCTCGTTGGTGATGTTATCGCGCTCATTGTATTTTTTCTCGAGTTCGCTCATGTACTCTTCTTTGGCGCGTTCATACTCGGTAGCGGTAAAACCGTACTGAGCGGCACGCAGTCCCTCGGTGAGGAGGGCCTGAGTGGCGGCCTCGGTCTGGCCGTCCTTGGGTAGGGCGATCAGCTGAAAGGCTTTCACATTGTTGGCATACAAGAAATCATCATCGTAAGCAAAGCCTTGAGCGTAAGGACAATCAGGCTCCTGAGCCTTTTCAGAAAGACGATTGTTGAGCATGTCGCCAATCATTTCGATGCCATAGTCGAACAAGAGATAGACTAAATCGCTTTTTACCTCCTTGGGGAAGGCTTCGCGTTTGAACATCAATCGCACCAGGTTGATTGTCTGCTCTTTGTCCTTGTCAACCACCACGATAGGTTGTTCATTGTCGGGGACGGGTTCCTCAACCACCTGGGCGGCATTGGGATCGAGCACGCAGTCCTTGAACAACTCTTTGATCTGGGCCTCGATGTGGTCAACATCGACG
>JAFZSS010000008.1 GCA_017619255.1 Muribaculaceae bacterium | reverse complement strand
GTCGGCAACGATGGGGCCCTGTTGGATAATGCGTACGCCCTCAGGTTTGTAGCGGTTGATTTTGTTGATGAGTAGGGGGTAGTGGGTACAGCCCAGGATGATGGTGTCGATGTAGGGGCATTTATCCATGAGCAGGTCAATGTCTTTCTTGACAAAGTAGTCAGCGCCGTTTCCTTCGCTCTCGCGGTTCTCAACCAACGGCACCCACATGGGACAAGCATGGCCATGCACTTTGAAGCCAGGATACATGCCCTCAATCTCAATGTTGTAGCTGCGGCTGGCTATAGTGCCTGGTGTGCCGAACACCCCAATCTGACCAGTTTGGGTCAGTTCGCCCACTTTCTCTACTGTGGGCCGTACGACACCCAGCACGCGTCGGTCGGGAGCAAGGGAGGGAAGGTCTTGTTGCTGGATGGTACGCAATGCCTCGGCCGAGGCTGTGTTGCAAGCCAGAATGATGAGATGACACCCTCGTTCAAACAGATACTTGACAGCCTGCAGGGTAAACTCATACACCAGCTCGCGGGAACGCGTGCCATAAGGCGCGCGGGCATTGTCGCCCACAAATAAATAATCATATTGGGGCAGTCTATGCCTGATGTCACGCAGGATGGTCAGTCCTCCGAACCCCGAGTCAAACACCCCGATGGGCGCCTGCCTCTTGCCGTTACTTTGTGTCGTTGTAGCCATATCTGTCAATTCTCTGTTGCAAAGGTAATCCATTTTTGCAGAATTTTTGTATCTTTGCAAGTTAAAATGTGATTAGCGCAATGATGCAGCCGTTTAAGACATACAGCCTGAACCTGAAAGGACGCTTGGTGACCATCGACCGACCATGGGTGATGGGCATCATCAATATTACGCCGGATTCGTTCTATAGCGGTAGCCGAGTGGCCGATGAACAGATGCTTGTCGAGCGTGTTGAAGGCATGCTAGCCGATGGCGTTGATGTGATAGATGTCGGTGCATGTTCGACGCGACCGGGCAGCCAGTCTGTTGATGCTCAGGAAGAGATGGACCGGCTGCGCTGGGCACTTATGGCCATCCGCCGAGTTGCTCCTGAAATGATTGTCTCGGTGGACACTTACCGCGCCGATGTGGCTCGACGATGTGTTGAAGAATGGGGCGCCGACATTATCAACGATATCTCTGGCGGAACAATCGATGACAAGATGTTTGACACGATTGCCAGGCTGGAGGTACCCTATGTGCTCATGCACATGCGTGGCACTCCTGAGACCATGTCGTCGCTTACCGACTATAACGATGTCACGGCCGATGTCCTCGATTGGATGGCTCATCGCATCGATGAGTTACGCCAAATGGGTGTCGCCGACATCATTGCCGACCCGGGATTCGGCTTTGCCAAGACCATGGAGCAGAACTATGAGATGCTGGCAAGGCTTGAGGTGTTCCATGCATTAGACGCTCCGTTATTGGTGGGTGTGTCACGCAAGCGTATGATCTATATGCCGCTCGAGTGCACCGCCGACGAGGCCCTCATGGGCACTACCGTCATAAACACCATTGCGCTGATGCAAGGTGCGCACATCCTTCGGGTTCATGATGTGAAGGCTGCTGCCGAGGCGGTGAAATTGGTTTTGTTGACAAGGGACAACGGTCCTCTCGACAACGGTCAAACAATGTTTTAGATCTAAATTGAAAAGTATAACTTATGGGCAGTTCTATATTTGCACTATTCAGTATCAAGGACTTGATTGACATCCTGCTGGTGGCAACATTATTGTTCTACCTCTACCGAACGATGAAAAATTCAGGTTCGCTTGACATCTTTGTCGGCGTGCTGGCCTTTGTCGTGTCGTGGGTGGTGATGTACAAGATTCTTGACATGCGCCTCATCGGTACCATCATGGACAAGTTCATCGATATAGGCTTGTTCATTCTCGTTATCTTATTCCAGGATGAGATCAAGCGTTTCCTTACCGAGCTGGGTTCCAGGAGAGGACTCAAGTTCGTGCAGAAACTCTTCAAGAGCAAGGCTGAGGTGGAGGACGAGAAAAAGTGGATTTTGCCGGTGGTTTATTCCTGCATGAACATGTCCAAGACAAAGACGGGAGCCCTTATCGTCATCCAGCAGGGAATGCCGCTCACCGACTATGAGCGCACTGGCGATGT
The DNA here is from genome assembly GCA_017619255.1 of Muribaculaceae bacterium. Taxonomy (GTDB): domain Bacteria; phylum Bacteroidota; class Bacteroidia; order Bacteroidales; family Muribaculaceae; genus Sodaliphilus. The sequence goes on along the minus strand of JAFZSS010000008.1, from coordinate 2,123 downwards.
AATCAATGCCGATATCAATTCCCGCTTGATAGAGAATATCTTCTTTAAGAACAGTCCATTGCATGACGGTGCCCTGATTATCGCTGGCAACAAGATCATGAGTGCGGGGTGCATTCTGCCGGTGTCGCATGATACCAGCATCCCCCGTTATCTGGGTTTGCGCCATCGCTCGGCTAAGGGTATTGCCCAGGCAACGGATGCCATAGCCATCGTTGTCAGCGAGGAAACGGGACGCATTTCCTATGCTCACAAGGGGGAGCTCTACTTGAACCTTTCCAGCACGGATCTGGAGCACGCATTGTCGGCTCTTGTTGAAAATGAATAATAAGCACCCTTTAGTCTGAGGTCTGAGAATCCTAAGTATACTATGTTTGATATAGACGGGACACTGGTGAGTTTGGATTTGGTCGAGCGATTCTTCTGCTGTGACCTGGACACCTGCCTGGGTGCCTGTTGCATCGAGGGCGACTCTGGCGCACCGTTGACCGAAGAAGAATATAAACAACTTAAGGAAATCCTGCCCGAGGTGTGGAATGACCTGTTGCCTCAAGCCCAGGAGCAGATTAAGGAGCATGGTGTGGCCTTTGTGGATATTGAGGGCGAACTGGTGACGCAGCTGGTGGGTGGCGCTAATTGCGTGTTCACCACTTATGAGCGTGGAGGGATGTGCCTGTGTGCTATTGAGAAGGCTTACCGTGAGGGCCGAATAAACTGGCGTAAACCCATATCTTGCTATCTCTACCCTGTGCGTGTAAAGAAGTATCCGGGATATGAGGCCGTGAATTTCGACCGCTGGAAAATCTGCAAGTGTGCTGAGGTGTTAGGTCGTCGTGAGAATATCCGCCTTTATCAGTTCCTGCGGGAGCCGCTCATCGAGCGGTATGGCCAGCAGTGGTATGACCAACTGGTCGCTAATTGTGAATTATACATCAAAGAATACCTATCATGAGAAAAACTGGACTCATATTCATCATGTTGCTTGGTCTGCTCCTCGTGAAAGCCATGGGGCAAGTCAAGTTTAACGGGAAAGCGGCAGCTGTTGATAACTTGACAGGTTCATGGCTCCTTTCTGTCCCTGAGGCTGTCTTCGGTACGGATTATGATGCGGCACTGACCTTTGATGAACATGTAGCGCTCTGTACTATTGAGGACAGTGTGGTGACTGACCATTATACCTTCCTCAATGTTCAGCCGGGTGCCACTTATCGCCTCTGCATGGTTTGTGTCAAAGATACGATTGTAGTCAATGATACAATCGTTGGCAATGACACGATTATTGGCAATGATACAATTGTTGGGAATGATACGATTGCTGGCAATGATACGATTGTCGGGAATGACACGATTGTTGTCACTGATACAATTCTTGTCAATGACACGATTAGTGTCAATATCCAGTTTACTTATTGGCCTGTCATTCAAGTGTATGGTGACTATGTCAAGAGACCCTATTATTCAGGGACTGTAGTGTATACTCATCCTGATTCAGTGGCTCAGGACTCTATCATCACTCGCGTCAGGTGGGCCGGTAGTTCGACTGCGGGCGAGGGGCGTGAGAAGCACAATATGCAACTGAAATTCTACAACGAAGACGGCAGCAAGCGGAATATGTCCTTTTTCGGCTTGCGCAGTGACTTCCATTGGAGATTGGATGCCGGTCAAGTGGACTTCGCCCGTGTGCGCAATCGCGTGGCAAAGGATATTTGGGCAGAGTTCGCCCATCAGCCATATTATGCTGATATAGAACCCAAGACGCCCTATAACTATGTTCGTGGTGATTTCGTTGAAGTATTTCTCAACGATGAGTATATGGGCATTTACAGCCTGAATGAACACATGGATCGCCAGCAGCTCAAGCTCAAGAAATATGATTATGAGACAGGTGAGTTCCATGGTGGATTGTGGAAGCCGATGCAGATGAGCTATACCACACTGTTCAGGTCAATTTCCAATTGTGACGAAACCAAGAAATCGTGGGATGAGTTTTATGTCCATTACCCCAACATTGACGATGTGAACCCGACTAATTTCGCCACACTGCGCAAAGCAATCAGGTTCTCGATGCTCTCCTCTACAAAGACATTCCTGGATAGCGCGAAGTATTATTATGATATTCCCGTCAT
>JAFZSS010000074.1 GCA_017619255.1 Muribaculaceae bacterium | reverse complement strand
GTTATGCCTTCGTTTACGACGAGGAAGGTGACTCCATCGCTTTAGTAGCACAGAGTGGATATGCCTGGATTTATTATGCTGCCGACGGTTCCGTTTATATGCGTGATCCCGTTTACGGTTACAAGACGAACAAATGGGTAAAGGGTACCAAGGACGGCAACAAGATTACTGTACCCCTAGGACAGTATATCATCTGGACATCCGACTTCCAGGGCTTGAAGACTGCATGGGGTGAGATGGGCGAAGAGGACTTCACTTATGACACCGCAGGTGAGGTGACCTACACCATTGATGATCAGACCATCACTCTTGACGGCTGTGAATATAGCGAAACCTCTATCAAGGGTTCGGCACTGGTACTTGATACGGCTTATGTGGACAAGGGTTGGTTCGGCTACCTGGATTTGTTCACCACCTACTATGTATTCCCCGATGCTCCTGAGAATGTGACCGTTAATCCTGCTGCCACCACTGCCGATGTGACCTGGGAGCCCGGAACGCTCACTCAGTGGAACCTGCGCTACAGGGAGCATGTGGAAGGTGCTGAATATTACTCAACCGGTTTTGAGACCAATGATGATCTGGCTGGTTGGCACGGTTGGGATGCTGACGGAGACGGCAAATGGTGGTCAACATGGACACTTACACAAGGTGGAATGTCTGGTCAGTGCTTAACTTCAGCAAGTTATGATGCTAGTGGTGCCCTCACTCCTGACAACTGGTTGGTATCGCCTCAGGTTACTCTGAATGGTGTCGTGAGGTTTAAGGCTTGGGGCCAGGATCCTGATTGGTGCGATGAAATTATCCATGTTTATCTCTCGAACACGACGGATTCTATTAATGCTTTCACCGTTGATCTCTCTAATGATATTACAGTAGTTGCTCTTGACACCATCAATCCTGGTTATGCTAATAATGTTTATACATTTAATATTCCTGATGAATACCAGGGTCAACAAGGTTATATTGCCATCCGCCACTACAATGTGACTGACATGTTCAGGGTGAATGTTGATGACTTCTATGTGGGCAATCCTGATGTTGTTGTTCCCGAGTGGATCTATGTAAACGGTATCACCGAGATTCCTTACACCATCACGGGCCTGGATCCCGAGACCAACTATGAGGTACAGCTGCAGTCTGTTAACGCTGGCGGTACCGGTGATTGGGGTGAGTCGACGCTCTTCACCACGCTGGCTGAAGTTGGCTATCTGCGCGGCGATGTTGATGGTAGCGGTACTGTGGACATCACCGATGCTACCACGCTGATCAACTACCTGCTGAACGGTTCCGCTAATCCCTTCGTTGAGGATAATGCTGATGTAGACTATAGCGGCGGCATCGACATCAGTGACGCTACCGTGCTGATCAACTACCTGTTGACCGGCAACTGGCCCAACTAATTACTGAATCGATAATTCCTAATTATAAAGGAGGGTGTGTCAACGGCGACACGCCCTCTTTTTTAAACTACAAATTACGCTAATTGAACAAATTATGCATCCGCGTTCAATTATTACGAATTGCGCTGATTGTGCCTCACGCCCTCTTTTTCATATAAACTACGAACCTTTAGCTCGGCGAAGCCAATTACGCTAATTAAACTAATTGGCATCCGCGTTCCTTTTCGGCTTCACGCAATGCTGCAGATGTAGGGCCTCGCCTTGGCGTGGCCGATCCTGCAAGCATTTGC
>JAFZSS010000073.1 GCA_017619255.1 Muribaculaceae bacterium | reverse complement strand
CATTGACAAGTTTGGCGGCCTCGATGCAGTCCTGGTCGCTGGCGTCCAACCTGCCGTAGCGGATGTTGTCCATCACAGTTCCAGTGAACAGGCGTGTCTCCTGCAACACCATTCCCAAACTGTGGCGCAAGTCCTTCTTGCTGATATCATTGACGCTGATGCCGTCATAGAGGATTTTGCCGTCCTGGATATCATAAAAACGGTTGATAAGGTTGGTGATAGTCGTCTTGCCGGCTCCAGTGCCACCCACAAAAGCGATTTTCTGATCGGGCATGGCATCTATGTCGATGTCGAAGAGCACCTGTTTCTCCTCGTTATATCCAAAGTCCACATCATTGAATTTGACACCGCCATTTACCTGACGATAGGTGAATGTGCCGTCAGGCTGCGGGATTTTCCACGCCCAAATGCCTGTTCGACGGTTACATGGGATGAGATGGCCCCTGCCGTCATGCCCGGCATCGACCATGGTGACCTTACCGTTGTCGGCCTCGGTCGGCTCATCATTGATCTTGAAGACGCGATCGGCACCCACCGATGCATTGAGCACACTGTTGATTTCCTGGCTGATGCTGGCGATGGGGCGGGCAAAGCTCTTGTTCAAGGTCAAAAATGCCACCAGGGTTCCCAAGGTCATACCAGTATGCCCATTGAGGATAAGGGCAGCACCCAGTACGCCCATGAGCACATAACTCAAGTGGCCCAGGTTGGCGTTAACAGGCATGACAATGTTTCCAATGCGGTTAGCGTCATAGGTATTGCTGCGCAATTCTTCATTGATGACCTCAAACAGCTCGATGGCCTTGTTCTCGTGACAGAAGACTTTGACGACTTTCTGCCCCGTCATCATCTCCTCGATGAAGCCGTTGACCTCAGCGAGTTTTTGCTGTTGAACGCGGAAGTGCTTGCGGGAACGCTTGCCTAGATATGTCGTCGACCAAGCCATAAGGAGGGCCATCACAATTGACAGAATGGTCATGGGCACACTCATCACAATCATACTTGCAAAGGTGATGCCCAGAGTGATCAGCGAGTTGAAGGCTTGAGGGAGACTGTTGCTGATCATCTGCCGCATGGTGTCCACATCATTGGTATAAGTGGACATCACATTGCCGTGAGGATGCGAGTCAAAATACTTGATAGGCAGTGACTCCATGTGGTCAAATGTGCTCGTGCGCAGTTTGAGCATTGTGCCCTGACTCACATTAATCATCAGACGACTATGCAGATAAGAACACAGGGCGCCGAATGTGAGCACGATGCCCAGCATAACAAGTGTGCGCGCCAACGGCCCGTAATCAGGATGAGCCTGACCTATCATAGGCGTGATATAGTCATCGATGAGGGTACGGGTGAATAGGGTAGAGGCAAGGGTGGTGCACGCTGTGACAACGATACACACGGCCACTGCGACAAATGAGAACTTATAGTATTTCATTACAAAGGCAAACAGCCTCAGCAATGTGCTTCGCTTATTCACACCTGTGGTATCCACAACAATGTGCCGGTTTCCGGGTCCTCCTGGCATTCTCATGATTGTACCTCCTTTCTGTTGTCTTGGGGTTTGTCAAAGTCTCCACCGGATTCCTCCTGGATGGCGCAGATTTCCTGATAGATTTGACAGGTCTTCAGCAAGTTGTCATGGGTATCAAAACCTGCTATTTTTCCGTTGTCAAGAACAAGGATGCGGTCGCAATCCTTAATGCTGCTAATGCGTTGAGCAATAATCAATTTGGTCATGTCGGGTACATATTCACGCAAAGCAGCGCGGATGCTCGCATCAGTGGCGTTGTCACAGGCACTCGTGCTATCATCGAGCACCATGACCTTGGGTTTCTTCAACAAAGCGCGTGCGATGCACAAGCGTTGACGCTGGCCACCAGAGACATTGGAGCCGCCTTGTTCTATTTTTGTCTCATAGCCTTCAGGCATCTCGTTGATGAACTCGTCAGCACATGCGATGCGGCACGCCTCGCGACATTGTTCTAAGGTGGCATTTTCATCGCCCCAGCGCAGGTTGTCAAGGATAGTTCCCGAGAACAGGACATTCTTCTGAAGTACGACCGATACATTGTCACGCAATGTGGTCAGATCGTATGTGGTTACATCCCTGCCTCCAACCATCACTTCGCCCTTGGAAGCGTCATACAGACGACTCACCAGATTAATCAGCGACGATTTTCCACTACCGGTACCTCCAATCACACCGATGGATTCACCACTGCGGATGTGCAGATCAATGTTGTTGAGTGCATATTCACCACTACCGCCCTTGTAAGCAAAAAATACATGGTTGAAATCAATTGACCCATCAGCAACTTCAGTGATGGCATCCTCTGGATTAACGATGTCTGGCTCTTCGTTAATCACCTGTGCCACACGCTGTCCGCTAGCAATACTTTGAGTAATGGTTACAAAAATCATGCTCAGCATCATGAGCGACATCAATATCGTCATAACATAGGTGAAGAGCGATGTCAACTGACCCGTCGTAAGGCTTCCTCCGACAACAAATTGGGCGCCAAACCATGAGATGGCAATGATGCAGCCATAAACCACCATGTTCATCACTGGCCTGTTAAGCGCCATCAGGCTCTCGGCCTTTACATTAAGGTCATACAGGCGCTTGGCCGCAGCCCAAAACTTGCTTTTCTCATGATCTTCACGCACGAAGGCCTTTACAACACGGATACCGGCGACATTCTCCTGGACCACTGCGTTCAGCACATCATACTGTTTGAAGACCAGTGCGAACATTTTGGAGACTTTAGAAATGATCACAGCCAAGATAATGCCAAGTACAACACTCGCTATAATGAACACCAGACTCAGCCTGGGACTGATAATAAAGCACATCATGATGCTTGACAGCAAGTTAATCGGTGCTCGTACCGAGACCCTGATAATCTGTTGATAGGCATTCTGCAGATTCGTCACATCGGTGGTCATTCTGGTTACAAGGCCTGAAGTACTATATTTGTCGATGTCACTAAAGGCAAAACGCTGGATATTTCGATACATGGCATTACGCAAATTACAAGCAAAGCCCGAAGAAGCGTAAGAAGCATATTTACCAGCCATAATAGCGGCCATCATGCTAAGAAAAGCCATGACTAGCATGATGAGCCCGTACTTGTAAACACTTGGCATATGGCCCGCAGTGATGCCGTAATCTATAAGTTTGGCGGTCACATAAGGTATCAATACATCAAGTATCACCTCAAGCGTTATAAAAACAGGCGTCAACAACGATGCTGTTTTATACTGCTTGACCTGTTTAAGAAGGGTTTTTAACATTGCGTCAGATTCTGAAAATTTTCCAAACAACAAAATTATAAAAAGTTCTCTATAATCAAATAATTATATGAGGCAAATTTATCTATAATGCCCATGTCTTCATCAATCTTTTGCAAAGCGAAAGAGTAGGGAAGTGCATAAAACGATATAATAAATTTTTACTTTATATAATATGGTATAAATCCATTTAAAACATTAGTTTAATATAAAATATTTTGATAATATTATTAAGATATTTTAAATAATATCAAATATATTTACATAAATATTAAAAATCCATAAAATTTAATTAAAGAATTAATGTAATATAT
>JAFZSS010000072.1 GCA_017619255.1 Muribaculaceae bacterium | reverse complement strand
TGATCTTCGCCAGTCTGGGTATTGCCGCTCTGCTCTTCGGTCTCTACCTCAAGGTGGTTGACCGCCAGAAGCACCTCGGTCTTGAGGAGCCCAACATCAAGCCCGACCCTGTCGAGGAGATTATTCCTGAATAATCAGCTTTCAGCTATTAGCCGTTAGCTATTAGCAAATAGAGACTTTAGGGACCTTAAGGACTTTAAAGACTTTAAGGTCCCTATATTTTTAAAACCGGAACACAATGAGAGAACAGGTTAGAGAAACGATAGCGACCAAGGCCTGGGCACGGTGGACCGTGCTGGCGATAGTGTCGTTCACGATGATGGCGGGTTATATCGTCGCCAAGGAGATGTCCCCGCTGCAGTTCATGCTCGAAAAAGCCTTCGGCGACGGCGGCATGGGTTGGACGAGCGGCGAGTTCGGCATCTTTGCCGGGTCGCGCGGTTTCTTTAATGTGTTCCTGCTGATGCTCTTTGTGGGCGGTATCATTCTTGACAAGATGGGCGTGCGCTTCACGGGCATCCTCTCGTGTGTGCTGATGCTGGCCGGTGCGGCGGCCGTGTATGGCGTCATCACCTACACCTCTCCCGACCCGATGTGGACCGTCCCCATGCTGGGCACCATCAAGCGCCAGGTGGCACTGGCGGCGTTGGGATTCGCCTTTTTCGGCATCGGCTATGAGATGTGCGGTATCACGGTGTCGAAGGTTGTCGTGCGCTGGTTCTCGGGTAAGGAGATGGCGCTCGCCATGGGATTGCAAGTGGCTATGGCTCGCCTGGGCACCGCTCTGGCGTTGGGATTCAGTCCCATGATTGCCCTGAAGTGGGGTCTTCCCCGCCCCATCCTGATTGGCGTGTTCTGTGTGGGCGTGGGCCTGATTGCCTACCTCTATTACTGCACGATGGACCGCCGCCTCGACAAGGAACAAGGCAAGCAAGACCTGTCGCAAGGTGATGACGAGCAGTTCCACTTCTCGGACATGCTCATCACCATCAAGAATCCCGGATTCTGGCTCATCACGCTGCTGTGCCTGTTCTATTACTCGGCCCTCTACCCCTTCCTGGACTTTGCCACCAAGCTGATGATTTCCAAGTATGGCGTGGATTCAGAATTAGCGGGTATGATACCTGCCATCCTGCCGTTCACTTCCATCGTGCTGACGCCGCTGTTCGGCGCCTGGTGCGACACCAAGGGCCGCGGCGCCACGATGATGGTCGTGGGCAGCGTGATGCTCACCATCGTGCTCATCGTGTTTGCCATGCCGCTCAACAGCAGTTGGCTGGCCGTTACCCTGATGTGCGTGTTGGGTATTGCCTTCTCGCTGTTGCCTGCTGCCCTGTGGCCTGCCGTTCCCAAGATTGTGCCGATGAAGCAGCTGGGCACCTCCTACTCTATCATCTATTACATCCAGAACATCGGCCTGATGCTCATCCCCGTGGTCATCGGCAAGGTGCTGGAGAAAGACACAATGGGCGAACAGGTGGACTACACCCGCTCGCTCATCATCTTTGCCGTCATCGGGCTCGGGGCCATCGTCACCGCAGCCCTGCTGCTGTGGATGGACCACCGACGCCACTACGGACTCGAAGATCCGAATATTTCCTGAGAATAAACGATATAAGAATTGTACCGCGCACGAGAAATCAAAGAAAAACTCTTATTGATTTCTTGTGTGAGTGAGTCATACAGCCCCGACTATTTGACAGTATAGGCCAATGCCCCCCTCTACATTGCCCAAATCAACAGGCCAGCGCAGATAATGACACCGGTAACGAGAAGATCGATAAGGCAATAGCCCATGATATCCTTGGCATCAAGGCGAGCTATAGCCAAGGCCGGAAGCGCCCAAAATGGTTGTATGAGATTCGTCCATGCGTCGCCCCACGAAATGGCCATGCCCGTCAAGCCAGGATCCACACCGAGGTTGGCGCCGGCGGTAAACATAACCGGTGCCTGCACAGCCCAATGACCGCCGCCACTTGGCACAAACATGTTGAGCACTGCGGCACAAAGGAAGGTGAGCAAGGGATAGGTGGTGGGATTGCTGATTCGGATGCAGGCATCGGCCATGACGACACCCAGGCTGATGCCGCTGGCGCCGATGCCTGTAATGATGCCCATGATGCCAGCATAAAAAGGGAACTGCAACACGATGCCGGCAGCACCGGTGGTCGCTTTTCCGAAGGCACGCACATAGTCGACTGGTGTGGAATGCAACATGAGTCCCAGCGCGAGGAATATCATGATGACCCCGCCAAGGTCTAAACCAGCACCGCGCACGGCGAGATGAATCACAAGATAGACCACGAGCATCAGCGCTACGAGCCACGAGAGTAATTTGCTGTGCTCGAGCCGTTGTGCCGGGGTTTTGTCTGAAGAGGGAACGACTGTCGTGGTTTGTTCATCTTCCTTCAGAAGCATAGGATCGATGGTGAGGATGCCTTGCTTGGGGTGCATCAAGGTATTAGCGACGGTGATGCCGATGATCACAAGCAGCACAGTCATCAGATTGTGCCAGTCAAAGATGGTTTGCGCCAATGGCACAGGGTCGGTCAACGCGCCATCGGTAGCCATTGCGAGAGCCTCGCCAGGTGTGGCCATCGTGAGAGGGATGGAGCCGGAGGTGCCGGCATGCCACACGACGAAGCCACTGTAAGCCGATGCGATAAGAAGCCGATAGTCGACATCAGAACGCTGACGCGCTATTGCCTTGGCGAACACGACACCCACGATAAGGCCAAAGCCCCAGTTGAGCCAGCAGGAAATTGCTGACACGACCGTCACAAGAGCTATTGCCGCAGGGGCACTCTTGGGCAAGCGGGCCATTGCACCGATAGCTCGTTTGACAACCGGCGCTGCAGCCAAGGTCGACCCGCACACAAGAACGAGAGCCATCTGCATGGCAAAGGCCAACAAATTCCATACGCCGCCACCCCAATGTTCAACGACCTCGAGAGGGGTCTGGTGACACAATGGCATTGCCACCAACGCTGCCACAAAGGTGAGCAATATGGCGAATATAAACGGTTCTGGCAACCATCGTTGCACTAATCGCACGCAGAATTTAATCATATATCAAATAAGTCTTCTTTTTAGGTTGATGCCGCAAAAGTAACACTTATTTCCCAAACCTGCGACTAAAAGAATGATTTCTTATTCGTTAAAGAAGAGGGGACGGTCCTTGATGAACAAACGGCATTATCATCAATGCGTGAAGAGAAAAAATGACTATCTTTGCATAATCATTAATCACTAGCACTTTATTAATAATGATGATTGCAGCAATTAATGGCTTTTTTGTGCCAGGTGTAATATTGTGTAATTGATTTCTTGGTGTAATTCTGGGCTATATCTACTTTTGCATCGTCCGGACAGACAACCCGCTAGTTTAACGATTTAAAAAATGACTAAAATGAAAAAAATGATTTTATTGTCCATGATGGCTGTTTTGTGCCTCATGACGGCGAATGCACAAAAGACAGTTGTATCTCAGAGCAACCAGAATGTATATGACCAGGTAGAACAGATGCCGGAGTTTCCTGGCGGCATGCCTGCCATGATTGAATTCCTTCAAACCAATATCAAGTATCCCAAAGACGCTATTAAGCAAGATGTGGGAGGCAAGGTCATGGTCATGTTCGTGGTGGAAACCGACGGCAGTATTTCTAATGTGAGAGTGGCGAGGAAAGTCTTCCCCTCACTTGACAAAGAAGCTGTTAGAGTAGTGAAGGCCATGCCCAAGTGGAAACCCGGAAAAGAGAAAGGACGACCTGTAAGAGTGAACTTCACATTGCCAGTCGTGTTCTCTACCAAGAAATGAAGAACATCTTATGTATAATAATCCTTATTGTCATTGTGGGCTGCTCACATGAGCAGACCCACAATGAACTGTTAACTCACGCCGAGCAGATTGTTTTCACTCAACCCGACTCGGTGGTGGGATTGTTGTCTCCTAGCTGGAGCGATACTGCGATGAGTGAGGCCGATCGTGCTCTCTTTGGCCTTCTCTATACCGAAGCCATTCACCGTAGCGGCCTCTATATCGGTTCCGACTCATTAATTAAAGCAAGCAAGGAGTACTTTGAGCGGCATGGTGACGACGAGCATCTGGCCCAGGCCCTCCTCCATCATGGAATCATACTATACCACCAGCAAAAGACCAGAGAGGCCATTCTGTCGATGAAACAAGCCGAGCAAATGGCTGGTGACTTGAATATACCCGCTTTTGATTGGTATCTCTTTTCGGTACTGGGCGATGTGAACGACAATTTGGGCGAGTATACTACGACATTACGATATTACAAGCAGGCGTTGAAAGCCGCTCAGCAAGTTGATAACAAGCAGTGGACGGTGCAAACGCTCAACAACATTGCCACGATATTTGATGCGCTGGGCGAGAAGGATAGCCTAAAGTTCTATATAGAGCAAGCCACGCCTCTTGTCGACAGCATCGAGGGCGATGTGCGAGCCAACTATCTCGTCAACAAAGCCAGTTACCTAATGAAGACAGGAAAGACCGATCAGGCGAAACATCTCCTGACCGAATCGATGATGATATCACCAACCGACCAAGGGGATAAACTCCTGGCCGACATTTATGTGCAGGAAGGAGACACAGCATCGGCTATGCTGCAGTGGTACAAGCTCACCACTTCGCTCTCGCCCGATGTCGCCATCCAATCCTACCATCTGCTCATCGAACACCTGAACTTATTCGGCGACACTAAGAATGCTGCAGAGTATAGCCAACGACTCAACGAGGTGTATCGTGGCCTTTACGACCGTAAAGATGCTGCAGGCATCGTGGATATGATGACCCACTTTGACGAGCAGTTGAAGGAGCGCAAGCAATACAGGACGGTGATAGCCATGCTTGCCGCCATCATATTCTTAATGATAACATCGGCTATCATAGTATGGTATAGTCGCCGTCGTATCGACAAACTGAATGCACGCTTTGCCGAGAGCCAGGAGCAATATAATCTCACACGCACAGAACTCACACGGGTGCGACGACAGAAGGAACGCGAACAACGCGAGAACTCCTTGCAGATGAAAGAGACTATCTCACGCCTGCATGCTTCGGCCAACAAAGGGAAACCTGTTGACGATGAAGACGCTAACGAACTGGCGCAACTCTCCTATGCCCAAAACCCTCAACTGCGGGAATTGCTGTCAACACTGAACTCAAAAGAGCAGTTGGTTTGCTTACTAACCATTCAGAATTTCCTGCCCAGCGAGATCGCGACATTGACCATTTCCACCCCACAAGCTATCACCAACACTCGCGTACGACTGCTCAAGAAGCTCTTTGGCGGGACTGGTGGCGCCAAGGACTTTGACAACGCCATCAAGCAGGTCAACAAAGATTAAAAAGGGCAAAAAATCCACTATTGTCGATGGATGACGCTGCCGCTGGCCTGGTGGGTGGCAAGAATCAGTATCTCAGCCACCTGAACATGCTCGGGAGCACTCACGGCATAATAGACGCTCTCAGCAATGTCAGCGCCAGTGAGCGGCTTGATGCCCTTATAGACACCGTCGGCACGGTCCTTGTCCCCATGGAAACGGGTAACCGAGAAGTTGGTCTCAACCAGGCCGGGCTTGATATTAGTCACACGCACGCGGGTGTGCGCCACATCGATGCGCAGGCCGTCACTCAAGGCCTTCACGGCCGACTTGGTGGCACAATAGACATTGCCGCCACCATAGGCGGCATCACCTGCCACACTGCCGATATTCACCACATGGCCACGGTCACGCTCCACCATGCCCGGCACGATGAGGCGGGTCATCGTCAACAGTCCCTTGATGTTGGTGTCAATCATCGTGTCCCAATCAGCGTAATTGCCCTCATATTCAGGCTCGAGACCCCATGCCCCACCCGCATTATTGACAAGCACATCAATCTCACGCCACTCGGCGGGCAGGCCTTGGATAGCCGCCGTTGCAGCATCGCGGTCACGCACATCAAACACGAGAGGCAGCACCTCGGCACCCAACGCCCGCAGTTCGTTGGCAACTTCCTCCAGACGCCCTGTCCTGCGGCCCGTGATAATCATGTTGTAGCCATTCTCGGCCAATTTGCGCGCACAAGCCTCCCCAATGCCGCTCGTCGCGCCAGTAACTAATGCTATCTTCTTCATATCTTTCTAGTATAAATGATTTTCAATTCACAAAGTTACATCAAAAATGCAACATATTCACAAGTTGAGTCTGTCTGAAAACGGCTAACTGAAAAAAAAGCACTATCTTTGCAGCCAAATTCAAGAAGGCAGTATGCAGAATATCCGTAATGTGGCCATTATCGCACATGTCGATCATGGCAAGACAACTCTGGTAGACAAGATGTTAGCGGCAGGCAACCTGTTCCGCGACAACCAAAATATGGGCACTCAAATCCTGGACAGCAATGACCTGGAACGCGAGCGCGGCATCACTATCCTGTCCAAGAATGTGTCTATCTCCTACAATGGTTATAAAATCAATATCATCGACACTCCGGGGCATAGCGACTTCGGTGGTGAGGTGGAGCGCGTGCTCAACATAGCCGACGGCTGCCTCTTGCTGGTGGATGCCTTTGAGGGCCCGATGCCCCAGACGCGTTTTGTGCTGCAGAAAGCCCTTC
>JAFZSS010000071.1 GCA_017619255.1 Muribaculaceae bacterium | reverse complement strand
TCGGGCAGCCCGCTGCAGTTCTCAAAGGCATGATCTCCGATTTCGGTTACCGAGGCGGGAATGTTGACACCCGTCAGTCCAGTACTTTCTGCAAAAGCATAAGCGCCGATTTTAGTGACGGGATATGTCGTGTCATCGTTGGTAACACTCTCGGGAATCGTCACGACGCCCGTGTAAAGTACACCCTCGTCGCCCCAATCGGCTACCATGGCGTAGTCGTCCCAGAGGTCGGTTTTGTAAGCGATGCCGTTCACTTGAAAGTCATAGGCTGCGGCGGTACTGGGCAGCAGGATTGCGGCAAGCAAGAACAGAATTGTAATCAGTTTCTTCATTTTCATTTGGGTTTGAATTGTTTTTAATGTCTATTTAGTGCACAAAACTATTGATTTTTTCCCGAATAATAAAACACTTTCATGTTTTTTTGATTAAATTTGCACCAGATTGAACCCAAAACCATTATTATAAATCATTAAATCAAACAAGCGTATGAAAAAATTAGCATTACTTCTTATCGGTATGGCTGTCGCTGTCAGTGCATCGGCCACAATCAAGTCTCAAGGTAATTCCTATCGTCCGATGGAAAAGACGACCCTTACCGCAGGCGTTTCCTCGCGTGTTGACATCATCACCGAGCAGCCCGAGGGCACTTTGGTGAACTACCTGCGCGGTGGCGAGTACATGTTCACCAGCCTGTATGGTTTTGAGACCGACTATCAGACCGGCCGCGTGAAGGTGGTTTACGCCCCCGACGGCCACACGGTGTACATCCAGGATATCCTGTGCTACGGCGAGGGTACCGGCGTGTGGGTCGCCGGTGAGTTGAGCGAGGACGGCCAGACCATTACGGTTCCTCTGGGCCAGTACATCGCTTATAACGAGGACTATAACTATGGTGTGGTCCTGGCATGGGGCACTACCGATGTCATAGACCTGGGTGATGACTTCTACTGGCTCGATTTCGCTGCCGACGAGAGCGCTACCGATGCGGTTTACGCTGTTGACCCCGAGAACGGCACCATCACGCTGGTGGGCAGCGAGGGTGATATCAACAAGCCCTATCCTTCTAACTGCGTGGCTACGGGTCTTGCCGGCTTGTGGAGCGATGACGGTTCGGTGGCTACCATTGAGTGGGGCTCGACCTGGACGATGCTTGGCGATGCTGTTCCCGCTGTTCCCGCCAATCCCGAGGCATTGGAGTTCTATGACTGCGGTAACGAGGAAGGTTACACGCGCTTTGACTTCAATATCAACCTGGTTGATGTTGACGGCCAGCCGCTGAATTCCGACTACTTGACCTACAGCATCTTCACCGATGATGACCAGTTGTTCACCTTCGACTACGCCACCTATGGCGAGAACAACGATTTTGACACCGACATGACCGAGATTCCTTATGGCTACAGCGGTTATGACTTCTACCTGCGCCGTGTTTACTTCTATCGCACCAATATGGGCGACAATCCCATGTTCACCTGGCGCATCGGTATCCAGCTGAATTACACCGTTGACGGCATCACCAATAAGTCGGACATCGTTTACCTTAATGTTTATCCTCACCCCACGGCAGTGGATGAGATGAATGCAGGCAAGCAGATCTCCGGCGTGCGTTACTTCAATGTGGCAGGCCAGGAGATGGCGCAGCCCAACGGCTTAACCATCCAGGTAACCACCTACAGCGACGGCACCACCAGCGCCGTCAAGGTGATCAAGTGATTAGGCTTTAGGCTTTAGTTTTTAGCTGACAATAAAACGGGCGACCCGCACAGGGCCGCCCGTTTTATTGTGTTTGGTAGACGCCTGAAGGGTGGGCCATGCCCACTGCGGCCTCATGCGGCCACGCCAAGGCGAGGCCCTACGGGTTCTCGGAGCTCTCGGAGGACGGCCACGCCAAGGCGAGGCCCTACACGATGGCTGACGATATGATGTTTTCCCCGGACACTAATAAAATGAATCCCGCCTGGCCCAGTCGCGGGTGAGGCGGGATTACGGTGATTGATAGGAAAATTGTATTAAAAATCTATGACGGTAATTAGATGTCAATCAGAGATTTTCCAAATGATTTCCTTTTTTAGAAGGTGAACTGTACACGGGCCTGAGCCACATGAACATTCTTGTCATAGGGGAGCCAGTCCTTCTGCAGGCGGTTGTAGGTGTAGTCAAACATGCACTGCACATAGCGGTTGAAACTGTAGTTCAAGCCGATGGTATAGCTGTTGACCTTGCCGCCGCCAACGCTCGAAGAAGCGTAGGGCCAGTCTTCCATGTAACCGTTGGGATAGTACTGGTTACGACCCACGGCATAGTACTCACCCTCGTTAACATCGTTGAGGCTGGTGTAGTTCCAGCGGCCTACGATTTCCATGGCCTTGCCGTCAAGACCGCCGAGGAGGCCTTCCTGCATGTTGTAGTGGTAGGGATTACCGAAGAGCAGGAAACCGGCTTCTACATAACCGCCGTGGAAGTTGTCACTGCGCAGGGGGTTGGCAGCCAACCACCAGTCATAGGAGCCCCAGGTGTCGATGTTGTTGTTGCTGGCCTCCCACAGGGTGTTGCTGTCGCGCTTCTTGGTGGTGTGCTTGTACAGATACTCACCACGAACGAAGAACTTGTCGTTGTGATAGAGCAACTCGGCACCGGCATCAAACACATTGTCGATCCAGTCGAGGTCGCAGGAAACGAACTGGTCATCATCGTCAACATAGGTCTCAAGAGACTGACCCAGGTGGAGGCTCTTCTTCAGTACATTGTTGTACTGTACACCGCCGCCCATGTGAGCATAGCGTACATTGGCACCGATGTGCAGGGTCTGGGTCTCATCGGCGATGGGACGCACCAGGTAACGGCCGGCAACTGTGACACCGTTGAAACCTGCCTCAATCTTGTTGTAGGCGTTCTCGGTGAACACACCCTGATAAGCCATGAAACGGTCGCTGTTGAACTTGTAGCTGATACCGAGCTCACGACCCTCGCCCAGGGCATTGGTCGAACCGGGACGGCTGATGAAGTGGTAGCTTCCCAACGAGGTGTTGCGTGCCATGGAGCCGGCGGGGTCGTTGTAGTAACCCACCTTGATGGCATGGGTGTTGTCGCTGTTGTCGAGCTTGCTGTACTGCAGGAAAATGTTCTTTTGTGCAAACTTGCCGCCACCAAAGCCGAAGTCGGCAGAGAAATACCAATTCTTGTAGGTCATCGAGGTACGGAT
>JAFZSS010000070.1 GCA_017619255.1 Muribaculaceae bacterium | reverse complement strand
ATTCCTAACTCTTAACTCTAATCAGAAAGTATATTTTAGACCCAGCACAGTCACCGACTGGTTGAAGTCTTTCATGATCTGGAAGCGCTCCTCGCTAAAGAAGAACAGCCGATTCTTGAGCTGATATTCTGCGCCCATGCCCACATTGGCCCCACAACGGTCAATGTCGTCAACAGGACCGTCGGGCATATAGTGCGCATAAGAGAAGCCAACGAGGGGATAGACAGCAAAAGTCGAACTTGTGGGGATGACATATTGCATGTTCAAATTCACATTGAGGGCGCTCAAGCCATCATCCTTGAAGAAGTAGATGAACTCGGGAGCGACGCGCCAGTTGGTGGCAAACTCATACTGCAATTGTGCGCCCAAGCCGGCCATGGAGTGCTTGGAAGCATAAACAAACTGAGCGGTGGCACTAACATCACCTTGCTCGGCGTGTACATTGATGATTGAAGCGATGGCGACTATGGCCATAAAGATGTACTTTTTCATATTCTTTTAGTTATTTAATGGTGATACTTGATTCAATTGAGTTATAATACATTAAGCACCTGCTCTTTTATTTGCTCCAGGTGGTCCTTCATGCGCACCACCAGGTTCTGCAGGTCGGCTTGGTTGGCCTTGGAGCCCATGGTATTCACCTCACGACCGATTTCCTGGCTGATGAAGCCCAGTTTCTTGCCCTGACCGGGCTCCTCGCTGTTCATGGTTTCCAAGAAATAGTTGAGATGGTTCTGAAGGCGGATTTTCTCCTCGGTGATGTCGAGTTTCTCGATATAATAGATGAGTTCCTGTTCAAAGCGGTTCTTGTCATAATCCACCTCTTTGATTTTGGCAAGCGCGTCAAGGATGCGGCCCTTAATCTTCTGGGTGCGTGGCTCTTCATAGCGTGGCACCTCGTTGAGCAATGCTTGAATAGCTGTAATTTTCTCCTCAAAGAAAGTAGAGAGTCGCGCACCTTCTTGCCGGCGGAATTCGATTAACTGCTCGGTGGCTTGAGCAACGAGCTCCTTCACGACATTAAGCTCCTCCTCGTCAACCTCGTTGGATTTGGCGTCAGTCTTCAGTGCGTCGGGCAGGCGTAGAAGGGTGGCATACCAATCGTCAGGCTCGGGAATCTGTAATTCTTTGGCCATTTCCTCAATCTGTGCCTTGTACTGTTTCAACATGGGCACATTGATAGTGCCAGAAGTGGCGCCCTCGATGGGCTCACAGTAGACAAATAAGTCTATTTTGCCACGCATCAATGCCTTGGATACACTGTTGCGCAGTTCCATCTCAATCCCACGGTGATTCTGAGGTGTGCGGACCCCAAAATCCAGTTGTTTACTGTTCAATGATTTGACTTCGGCTGTGATTTTCTTGTTGTTATAGACCTTGGTAGCCTTGCCAAATCCAGTCATCGATAGTATCATTGTCAATCAGATTATTGCTCTATGCTGCAAAATTACAAATTATTTGCAATAGAATGAATAATGTATCGCCAAAAAATAAAAACTCCTGCAGTTGCAACATTTGATTTGTGGAATCCGTTTTTAATGTGTATCTTTGCAAGTTAGTCCGTATTGGACAATCCAAGAGAAATGTCTGAAATCATTATGGAAGAAGACTTGATTAGAAAATCTGACATCAATGCGTCGGCGGTGCCTCGACCTGTCGAAGACATACGCCTGTTGCTCACCGATGTGGACGGCACCCTGACCGACGGTGGCATGTACTATGGCAGCGACGGCACGGAATTCAAGAAATTCAATACCCGTGACGGCATGGGCTTGCAGATGCTGCAACGCGCGGGCGTGAAGGTGGGTATTGTCACCAGTGAGAATATTGCCATCAACGAGAACCGCGCCCGTAAACTGGGGCTGGATTACCTAAAACAAGGTGCGCGCGATGGTGGCAAGCTGGCCGCCACAAGGGAAATCTGTGAGGAGATGGGTATTTCGATGCAACAGGTGGCTTACATCGGTGATGATGTGAACTGCTACGATCTGTTGGCTGCCGTGGGGTGGGCTGCTTGCCCTGCCGACGCCTGTGACAAGGTGAAGACGATACCCCGCATTCTTGTGTTAAAGCGCCGTGGCGGTGACGCCTGTGTGCGAGAATGGATTGACATGATTCTGGCAAGATAATGAACGAGAGCGTCAATGATCAGAACCTGAAAGAGAAAACCGCCAAGGGATTGTTTTGGGGGTTTCTTAGCAGTAGCGGCATGCAGTTGCTGAATCTGATTATTGGCATCTTCTTGGCACGCCTGCTTTCTCCCGGGGAGTATGGCATAGTGGGAATGCTGGCCATTTTCACGCTCATTGCCGGCAACCTGCAGGATAGTGGATTTGGCGTAGCGTTAGTTAATCTGAAAGAGGCCAAGCACAACGATTACAATTCGGTGTTCTGGTTCAACATCGGAGTCAGTCTCGTACTTTATATAGTGTTGTTTTTCTGCGCTCCGCTCATTGCTTCGTTCTACCATCAACCGTGCCTCACTTCGTTATCACGATATGTCTTTTTGGCGTTCATTATTGCTGCCGCCAGTATCGTGCCGTCGGCTGTGCTGACCCGCAATCTCCGCGTTAAGGAAAAAGCGATTACCTCGTTGTTGGCTTTGATTATCTCGGGCACTGTGGCGGTGATTATGGCTGTTAAGGGTTTTTCCTATTGGAGCCTGGCCACGCAGCAAGTTTTATATAATGTGGTCATCTGTGTGGGACGCTATTATTGTACTCGCTGGCATCCCTCGTTCAAAGTGGATTTCACACCAGTGAAGCAGATGTTTTCATTCAGCTACAAGGTGCTGATTACAGCAGTACTGACGACCATCAACAATAATGTGCTGACAGTCATTTTCGGCCGATTGTTCCCCGCTCAGTCTGTGGGCAATTTCACCCAGGCAAACAAGTGGAATACAATGGCCAATCAGTTGGTCACCAGCACAGTTTCTCAGGTGGCTCAACCTGTATTTACCCGTGTGACTGATGACAATGAGCGCCAGCGCAGGGTCTTTGGCAAGATGTTGCGTTTCACGGCTTTTATGGCATTTCCGGCCATGTTCGGCTTGGCGCTTGTGGCTCCACAGCTCATTATTGCCGCCATCGGCGATAAATGGATTAACAGCATTCCGTTGTTGCAGGTGTTGTGCATAAGCGGGGCGTTCATTCCGCTTTATACGGTCTACCAGAACTTGTTTTTGAGCCAAGGCAAGTCTGATATCTATATGTGGCTGACTATCGCCCAGATAATCATGATGCTTATTGCTGTTCTGGCATGTCACTCGTTGGGTATTATGGCAATGGTCATCGCCTTTGCCGTAATCAATATTCTGTGGCTCCTGGCATGGCAGTTTTTTGCCCATAAGCTCATCGGCTACCGTTTCACAAGCATGTTGAGGGACCTGCTGCCGTTTATGGGCATCGCTCTGGTGGTGATGGGTGTGACCTATCTAGTGACATTGCCCGTGAACAACATCTATCTCTTGCTGCTGTCGCGCATCATCGTGGCTGCCGCACTCTATGCTTTGACGATGAAGCTGTCGCGAGCACGCATCTTTGAGGAATGTGTGGAGTTTATCAGTAAACGGATGCATCAATCTCCAGGCGATAGTAATTGTATTTAAAACTGACAATTTAAAACTTAAAACTTACAAGAATATGAAAGGTAAAATATTAGTGACCGGAGGAACCGGCTTCATCGGTTCACACACCACGGTCGAGTTGCAGCAGGCGGGCTACGAGGTGGTCATCATCGACAACCTGAGCAACAGCAACATTGATGTGCTGGACGGCATTGAGCGCATCACTGGTGTGCGTCCCGTCTTTGTCGAGGGTGATTGCACCGATATGGCTGTGTTGCGCAAGATGTTTGAGGACAACCCCGGCATCAGTGGCATCATCAACTTTGCCGCGAGCAAGGCGGTGGGTGAGAGCATCGAGAAGCCCATCATGTATTACCGCAACAACCTCAACATCCTGCTCAACCTGCTGGAATTGATGCCAGAGTTCGGTGTGAAGGGCTTTGTCTTCTCGTCGTCGTGTACCGTCTATGGCGAGCCGGACAAGAACCCGATTACCGAGGATGCTCCTACCAAGAAGGCCACTTCGCCCTACGGTGCCACAAAGCAGGTGTCGGAGGACATCATCGCCGATGTCATCCGCAGCGGCAGCCCCATCAAGGCCATCTTGCTGCGTTACTTTAATCCCATCGGTGCTCATCCCAGTGCCGAGATCGGTGAGTTGCCTAACGGCGTGCCCCAGAACCTGGTGCCTTACCTGACACAGACCGCCATCGGCGTGCGCAAGGAGTTGAGCATCTTTGGTGACGATTATCCCACGCGTGACGGCTCTTGCATCCGCGACTTCATCAATGTCGTTGACTTGGCTAAGGCCCATGTCAAGGCCTTGGAACGCATGCTCGAGGACAAGAGCGACGAAGCGCTCGAGATTTTCAACATCGGCACGGGAAACGGAGCTTCGGTGCTCGAGTTACTGCATTCGTTTGAGCGCGCCACAGGCGTAAAAGTGCCTCACAAGATCGCACCCCGTCGTCCTGGCGACATCGTCCAAATTTGGGCAGACCCCAAACGCGCCAACGAAGTCCTCGGCTGGCATGCCGAGATTTCCCTCGACGACACCATGCTCAGTGCTTGGAACTGGCAAAAGAAACTCCGCGAACGCGGCATCATGTAAATAATTGTCAAAATAAAAAGGGCCGCAATAATTGCAGCCCAGTCTACTGTGTCGAGGCTAAGCCTCGACATTATTATTTCTCAAGTTCGTTCAGGAATAGCTCGGCGCACCACAATTGCCACTTCTGGTTGCCTGTGAGTTCGTTCATCGGGATGTCCTGGCGGAACTCTGGCCGTTTGGGCCCTTCCCAATCTTTAAAGATCATATCCACTGGGCGGGGCATCGGTATCTTGTCAGGTTTAGGCCGTTCGGGATACTGCATCGCATACAGGTCGCGGATGAGATATTTAGGCTCTCCGTTGCGACTCCTGTTTAAGTCCAGCGGTTCAGCCATGATGAGTCGCTCGTAAGGGTCAAGATATGGCATACCGGCTGATTTGAAGGCGTTCATGTAAGAACTGTAGCTTTCGTTAGTACACAAGTCATCCATGAATCCTAGGAAGTCGATAGTCCCGTCTTCTCGCTTGTACTTCTCAAAAGGCTGATAAACAT
>JAFZSS010000069.1 GCA_017619255.1 Muribaculaceae bacterium | reverse complement strand
GTGAACTATATGATTAACGAGAATCATAGTTTGGGCGCATTTTATAAATATGACCGCCATCCAAAGTCAGACTTCACCGACATGCTCCTGACCGACGAATATGAGAACGACATCTTAACCGAGCACTCCGAGAGCGACATTCGTCAGAGCGATGAATCAAGAAAGCACATCTTCAACGCCTACTATAACGGTAAAGTGGGCAACCTGGGCATCGACTTCAATGTGGATGGACTCTTCAACAAGGCCGAAACTCCAGGCAGCACAGTCGAGATGGCTACAACAGCAACGGGAGAGACCGCACAACGCAGCATCGAGAGCAATACCAAGAACGGCAACGACTTCTGGGCAACAAAACTCATTTTCTCCTATCCCGTGTGGAATGGCGAACTGTCGCTGGGCGGCGAATACTCACACAACCACCGCACCGACGCCTACTCCTTTACCACAAGCGAGAGCGTGCCCGTGAAAGCCACCGACACTGAAATCAACGAATCGGCTACTGCCGCCTTCTTTGAATATGGCAGGGCATTTGGCCGAGTGTTTGCACAAGTGGGTCTGCGCTATGAGAATTTGACAAACAACTACTTCAACTTTGGTGTGCGCGAGGACGAGGTGTGCCGCAACTACGGCGACTGGTTCCCGTCGGCAATCATCTCAATGCCCATTGGCCAAGTGCAGCTGTCACTCTCCTATCGCCGTGACATCAAGCGCCCCGACTACAGCAACCTTACCAGCTCCACCATCTACATCAACCGATATGCCTACCAAAGTGGCAACCCTTACCTGAAACCCACCTACACTCACAGCCTTGTGTTGAACAGTGCTTACAAGTGGATCAACCTCATCCTCAACTATGGGCGCATCAAGAACAGCGTGACCTTGTCGACCGAGCCTTACCCGGGTTCCGACGACCCTAAGATCAGCCTCGTTCACCCCATCAACACCGACGAGGACTACGACCAGCTGTCAGTAATCTTTGTAGCGGCTCCCACGGTTGGCTGCTGGCATCCTGAGTGGAGTGTGTTCACCGTGTTTCAGAACTATAAGACTCCCTGTGCCGATGGCTCCATCAAAACCCTCAATCACCCCTTTATGCAAATTTCATGGGAGAATGTCATTGAGTTGCCACAGGGATTCCGTCTGAATGCCAATCTTTTGTGGGAGTCTCGTGGCGATTATAACAATTTCCGCATCAACAAAAACCGCTTTAACACAACGCTGGGCCTGCAACGCGACTTCAGCCTGGGACGAATGGGAACACTGACCGCCGACCTGCGCTGTCATGACATCTTCAACACCAGCAAGACGGGCGCAATTGTCTACGGTCCGCGCGAAATCTACTCTTACAATCCAGCTCGACGCACATTCTCGCTCGACCTTACCTGGAAGTTCAACGCGGTCCGCAGCAAGTATCGTGGCACCGGCGCAGGCGACAGTCAGAAGGCCCGCATGTAAAGATTCATGATTTATCATTATTTTTTACAAAAACCATCGGTTTCAATGAAGGATTATGATTATATTTGCAAACCGAATTCCTACTTACACAACTGAAATAAACAACTAACTGCATTAATACTATTCAATCAATGAAAAAATTAGTTTTAGCCGTTGCCCTCGCATTTGCATGCATGACCGGCACGGCACAGACCCAACAACATGTGAACAAGGCCAATATGGACCTGAGTGTGAAACCCGGCGACAACTTCTGGCAGTATGCCGTGGGCGGCTGGCTCAAAGCCAACCCCCTCGACAAGCAGCACACCCAGAACGGCGCCTTCATGGACCTCTATGAACAGAACAACGACCGCATCAACGACCTCATCATGGAGTATGCCGGCAAACACCTGCCTCAAGGCACCGATGGCCAGAAGATTGGCAGCCTGTATCGCCTGTACATGGACACCGTGAGCCGCAACGCCATGGGCTACCAGCCCATTTTGCCCTACCTCGAGCAAGTGCGTGCGATCAAGACCCACGACGAGATGCTCAAGGTGATGTATGACCTCGACGCCAAGGGATTTGGCACGGCCCCATTCGGCATTTATCTGTCGATGAATCCGTTCAACTCCAATGAGTATAT
>JAFZSS010000068.1 GCA_017619255.1 Muribaculaceae bacterium | reverse complement strand
TAACCGCGTGGGCGGCAACCTTACCGTCGCCAATGCCACGCTGGCCGAGTTGCGTGCCGAGGAGTATCACCAGACCCGCAACGGTGTGACCTACACGGGCCGTATCTGCACCGTCGCCGAGTACCTGGCTATCTGCGTTGAGAAGGGTGTCTTTCCCGTCATCGAACTCAAGTGGACCACGGGCATCAACAACAACGACATGAGCAACTTCGAGGGGCTGGCCCACCTTGTTATCGACCAGGGCCTGACCGATAAGGTCATCTTCCTCACCTCGATGAAAAAGTCGCAGGAATACATCGCCGAGCATTTCCCGCAGTTCAAGCGCCAGTGGCTGTGCAACGCCAACTGGGAGGGCAATGAGCAGTGGTGCCAGCAGTACGGACTCAATCCCAGCATCTCCATCGGCAACTTTGACGAGAACACCGTCAAAACTTTCCACAACTTGGGGCTGGATGTCGCCATGTGGACGGTGGACAGCAAGACCAACTACTTGAAATATGGCAATATGGGTGTCTATATGATGACCTGCAACTCGCTCAAACCCAGCGAGATGCCAGAACTCGAAGACATCGATTGGGGCGAAGACGGCTTGGATGAATCCTCAAGCGACGCCACTATTGTCGCTGCCACCCATTACTACACCATCACTGGCAAGAGCGTGGACAAGGACCAAGCCCAGGGCGGCTTCTACATCGCTGTCAAGCACATGAGCGATGGCACAGTCCAGGCCGCTAAAATCAGCCACTGAAACTCCCCTTAATTCTGCAATGATAATAGGACTGGCCCCGTTTTTTTAATGCGAATTTCGCTAATTTGAATTAATTCGTGTAATTCGCATTAGCCCCGCAGGGTTTGGTCCAACAGTTGTTAGATTCTTTAGCTTTGTGTCATCCAGTACTTGCGTTCCTCGTCGGACATCTGTTCGATGGCGTACCGCAGGGCGGTGCGGGGCATCTCGTGGGCATGTTGTTCAAGGAACTGTCGCAGCAGGTCCATGCTGCATCGCTTGCCCACCTCGCGCAGCATCCAGCCCACGGCCTTGTGCATCAGGTCGTGCGGGTGGTGCAGGTGCCGTTCGGCGTAGCGCAGGCCCCATGACGGGTCGCCTGCTTGAGTGGTTTTCCAGGTGCTCACCATGCTCATGCGCTGCTTCCACAGGCAGGGACTCGCTGCCAGTTCATCCATGATTTTGCGTTTGTCGCCCAGTCGTGTAGGCAGGAGCAGCCAGAAGCCCAGAATCTTGGGCGCCGACAGGTCCACCAGATCCCAGTTGTTGGCCTGTTCGGCATATTGCAGGTACATCTTCACGATGTCGTCGCGACCGTTGATGGCGGTATCGTCATTTTCCAATTTCTTCTTTGTGAGACGGCCGAACTTATCGACCAGCATCAGCAGTCCGCACAGCCTCACCTCGTGCCAACGCGATATCAGCAGTTCTGGCACCTCGTCGAGCGGGGTGTCGGCTACGGCCAGCTTCACGACCTCGCGCGTCTGCGGCACTTTCAGCCCCAGGAACTCGTCGCCCTCGCCATACTCGCCCGGCCCCGTCTTGAAGAACCGCATCAGCACCTGCCGCTGCTTCTCATTCTGCAGCGACTCCATATACCCGATAATCTCCTTGGCCGTCATCCTGTTTTCAACTGCTTTACAGTTCTCTTGCGCCGAGTTTTTCGAGCGGTTTTTTGGCTATGCGGCTCCACTTCTCGGTGACGGGGTCGTCGGTAAACGCGTTGGAGCGCGTCACTTGGCGTTTCCATGTGAGGTAGTTCTCGCTGACGAGAGTGACCTCGCCCGTGTTGCGCAGCATCTCCTCGTTGTCCATGCCGATAAGGTAGAAGTCGCCGTTCTGGTAGCGGTAGGTGTAGGTGTCGGTCGAGGTGCCGTAACTGCCCGCGTTGCAGAACAGCCCGATGGCGATGCGCAGGGCGCCGCGGCTGGTGATTTCCAGCACGATGTCATGGCTGCAATTTTCGCTCTGGTCGGGAGGGATGACATAGTCATATCGTTCCCACAGTTGCTGCACTTGGCCGTTGCCGAAGTAGATGGCGAGGATGGGCGGGTTGAAGTTATAGACGTAGCCGTCGTCGCGCCTCAACAGGTCTTCCTCATCATCGGGTGTCGCCACTACCACAAGATCCTTGATGCCGTCCTTGTTCAGGTCTCCCCATGCCTCGTGATGCAGCCAGCCCTCGGGCACGATGTCCTCGATCGAGGTGCCCTGCTGTTTCAATTCCTTGGCCTGAACCTTAAAACCGGTGCAAGCTAACAATAGAATGGCGATGATGTGCCAGGTTTTGAATTCTCTCATTGTCATTGGTCTTTATCTTGTCGGTGGAAGCGCATGCCGTCCCACTCGAGGCGTATTCCTGTTTTTTTCTTTGTTCCGCGATAGATGTCAACGGTGATGTCCTTGCCTTGTTGCGGCAGATGGTACACGGCAATGGTCTCATCATGCTTCGTCATCGGCTCGCCTGTCTCGCAGTCGGTTTCGTCGATGATTGGTTCGACATAGGACCCGAGCAATTCGTCATCGGTGGAGTACAGCTTGTGAGTGGCGTTGTCGTAAATGTGGAACATGGTGCCGCTGTACTGGCCGAGGTAGTACATGTCTTCATCCAGCGACACGATATTCTCGGCAATGATTTTGTGCTTGCCGTCGGAGCAGTTCCAGTAACATAACTCGTAATAGAAAAGCTCATCAAAGTCTTCACAGTCACTGCACCACTTGGAATTATAGGTGTATCGCAGATATCCGTTTTTCTCATCCACCATGAATTGGACACACGGCTCCTGCGGCTCACCCAGCAAATAATGGTTCCATGCCTGGTCGAGGCTCCACAAGACTTCACTCGTCTCATCTTGGTTGAGGAATGCCACAAGAAAGTCGGTGATTTTGGGGGCATTACCCGTATAGGTCACCACTGAATCCAATTGGTAAACAAAGGCTTCATCGGGGTAACTCTGTTGGGCGAGGGCATTGATACTGCCCAGTGACAGCATGAATGTACAAATGATGGCAAATGCTCTTTTCATATCCAGTCGTTATTTGTTGGTTATAAGTCGGCAGTCCCGTCTGTTGCGTTGATAACGCAACAAATATAGATATAATTCCCGAATCATAGACCAGTCGAGATAAAAAAAAGTGAACAATTCGCCCCTCCATTGGTCACATAACCATGCTGAATATCCCAGACATTTGCTCCAATGGAAAGGAATACTTAATTTTGCACACATGATGAATCCGGTAGCCATAAGACTCCTCAATCAGCAACTCATCTGCCCGCAGTTCAGCGATCCTGCCGCGGTGGTCAGCCACATGGGCGCCATCCAGGTCCAGGAATACCGCATGATGCGGTGGGCAGTGGCGATGCGCACCCGCAAGCCGTCGGCAACGGCTTTCAAGCGGGCTTTTGACAGCGGGCAGATCATCCGCCTGCACCTGATGCGCGGCACTTGGCAACTGGTGGCGGCCGAGGACTATTGGCTGTTACTCTCGCTATGCGCTCCTCGGGCGTTGGCCGTGACGCGGGGCTGGATGCACAGCAACCGGATCAGCATCCCCGATGACGAAGTGGCTAGCATCCGCGACATCCTTGCCCAGACTGCGGCTGATAAGGGCAGCGTCACCAAGGAGGACCTTGTCACTGCGCTGGCAGAGCGGGATATCGTCATGGACGACCAC
>JAFZSS010000067.1 GCA_017619255.1 Muribaculaceae bacterium | reverse complement strand
GACAGCGCTTCAGTAGCCTAAATGAAGTGTTATCGGATACCTCTTGGAAATCCCGCCGCTGTAGTCAAAGTGCTTGCCGTGGCAGTCAAACACGATCTTGTAAGTCAGGTCCTTGATGCAGACGCTACAGCTGAAATTGGTCACGGTGTATCCGTCAAGGGTGACATAATTACCACCTGACCTGAAGCGTGGTGTGATGTTGTCACCGCTGCAACTGTAGGTGCCGGTGCTCTGGTCAAAGGTCACATCGGTGTCGAATGCAAACCTTCTCTCGCTTGAGCTGTTGTCGGGAAATACTGCTTTGTATACGCCAATGGTGCCAGTCGCCTTGTTGAGGTTGAAGTCAAATTCAAAGAAAGTGGAATCGCTCTCGCTGTCGATAACGCTATAGGCGTGTATCAGCTTAGGCTTGTCTGATTTCGTGATGATAACCTCTCTGACCGTCGTGTTGCTGATGGCTTTACCCGGCGATTTGGCTGTGGCGGCGAAAGTGATTGTGTAGTCGACGAAATCACGCAGATAGGTGATGGGGTTCTCGACCTCTTCCATGCTCTGTTTGTTGTAGAGCTTTACGACACCGTTGCCCACGGCGGTGATGGTCACGGTTTCTGAAGTCATTTCTGAGATGATTTTAGGTGCCGGGGTTTTCCCGGGCTCGTCATCATCGCTGCACGAGACGAGCGTTGTGCCGGAGCAGAGCATGGCGGCTATCATTAAGGAAAAATATAAATAGTTCTTCATAACATGTAGCTTTAAACAATTGGTTGGAACCATATGGAGGTTAAGCGTCTTTGTTTTTTTTGACTACCGAATGTCAGAATAGTTTAAACCAGGGCCTTGTCTCGCGGTGTATTCAGGTGACGAATCAAAAACAAATGACACATCAGCGATGTGTCATTTGTCATGTTCATTATATTCAATCTTGTTAAAAACTGCCTTATTTCAAGTCACCGTTGGCAGCGAAGGAGCCGCCGTGGCACTCGAAGTACATTTCGTAGTACTTTCTTTTGGTGTCAACATTGCACATCAGGTTGGTCACCGGCATGCTGGGCATGGGGACGGGCGTGGCGCCGCGCAGCAGATAGGGAATGATGTTGGTGCCGGCATAGGTGTACAACTTGCCCGACTTGTCGACGGTCACGGGGGCATCGATGCGGATGTTCATCGCGGGGGACTGGGCCTCACCGATGGTGAACACTACATTATACAGGTAGATGCTGCTCGAGTCCTTGTTCAGGTCGATGTCAAATGTGAAGTGGGTGTCGGTCTCGGCGGTATAAACGCTTTCCAACTTCTGGGTGGGCACGACGGGTTCGTCCTTTTCGTCGCCGCACGAGGTAAACACCATGCCTAACATGGTGGCTACAAATAAGATACTGAATAATCTCTTCATTTTTTCTGTAATAATTATGTAATATTCTAATTGTCAGGTAGTTTTGCATTGATTTTGCGGCTGCAAAGATAGATGATTTGTCGATTCCGGCAAAATTTTCCCGGAATTTTTCTATTTGCTCCTGATGTTGATGGAAGATTCTGCTTAGAGGTTGAGGCGCAGGGTAGCGCCCAATGAGCGGCCGTGGCCTCGTTGGAGGAAGGGGTGCTGGATGGACACAAAATAGAAAGTCTTGTAGCCCGTGTCGGTCAGGTTGTGGCCCCACAGTTGCAGGCTGTAGCGCCTCTGCTGCCAGGTGATGGAGGCTCCCAGCAAGGCATACATCGGTTGCCGCAGCGTGTTGGCCTCGTCCCAGTAGATGTCGCCTGTGGCGCGTACATTTGCGGCCAGGGTGAGCAGGTTGTTGTCACCGCCGATTGTGAAGGCGTGGCTAGCCTCGGCAAACAGTGTGTGCATCGGTGCGTAGGGCACGCGATGACCGCTGTGATCCACCTTGCCATCGTTGTAGTCCTTGAAGGTCGCGCGAGTGAAACCATAACTTAAACTCAGGTGGGTCAACTCGCTCGGTGCCACCGTCATGGCAAACTCGGTGCCCCAGCTGTAGGTCTTGCCCGCATTGGTCATCATGCGGCCCGTGGTGGTGCCTGGAGGAAAGACGGTGAGTTGGCGGTCGCGGCAGTCCATGAAGAAGACATCGAGGTCGCTTTGCACGCGTCCGCCCCAGCACTCGAAGTGCCCGCCCAGCTCGTAGTTCCATGCTTTCTCGGGGTCGTAGCCCACCATCTTGTCCACATCATACTGCAGGCCGATGCCCATCATTCCCATGAGCCGTTGCTGCAGCACATCGCTGAACATCTGGGTGTTGAAGCCGCCCGCCTTGCTGCCGCGAGATGCGGCGAGATAGACGGTGTGGCTCTTGCCCGCCCACGGGTGCCAGGTGAGGCTCACATTGGGCAGCACGGTGAAGAAGTCCTTGTCCAGCGTGCCGCTCTCGTCGATGTCGATGTCCTCGTGGGAGAAGACGGCGCCTGTGGCCTGGACCATGGTGGTGTAGCCCGTGTGGGTCACGCTGCGGTAGTTGAGCCGCGCGTGCTCGTAGTCGAGGCGCACGCCGGCCTGCAGCGTCCACTGCCCCCAACGGTAAGTGCTCTCATGGTAGAGCGCGGCACCCCAGCTGGGGCTGGTGAATTGGCTGCCCAGCACAAATGAGCGGGTGTCCCACACGATGGGGTACTCGGGGATGGCGTCATTGACATGCCGCTCGATAAGTTGCTCGATGCCATAGTCGTTGAAAGTCACCGGGGCATCCATGCGGTAGCGGCGGTAGAAGCCGCTGGCTCCGGCGAGCCAGTTATAGCCGCTTTCCTTCTCGTTGCTGCGAAGGATAAAGTCCTGGGTGACGGCATGTTCGCTGCGAGCCTGGGTGAGCGTGAAGTAGTCATGCTCGGTGAAATCCTGGTCCAGCGTCATGTTGTCGTCAAGATACTGGTAACTGGTGATGCTCGACAGGGTGAAATGGTCCAGCGCCTTGCGTAGCGTCAAGCCGTCCATGACAGATGTGCGACGGTAGAAACAGGTGTCGTTATAGGCGATCTTGCCCGTCTCGACCCACTCATAGGGGTAGCCGCCCTGGCGACTCGTCGACACCGACGCCACATTAGACACATACCAGCCGTTCAGGCCTCGCCATTCGAGTTTCATGCGTGCGCTGAACAGACGCTCCCAGTCGCAGCGTTGGCCGTTATGCTGGTTGGTGAACTCACCTTCGGTGGAGCCGTATTGCGCTGACAGTGAGAGGCCCAGGTCCTCTTTTAGCAGTGCATAATGGCTTGCCCCCACGCGCCAGGTGCCGTGGCTTGCCCCCTCGACCATCGCGCGTGTGCCCTGGTAGTTGAGCGGCGAGAGCGTGTAGATGTTCATCAGGCCGCCGAGGGTGTTGCGCCCGTAAAGGGTGTTCTGCGGGCCGCGCAGCGTCTCAAAGCGGGTAATGTCCATCAGGTCGATGTCGTAGTTCTCCTTGGTCATCACCGGCACATTGTCGATGGTCAGGCCCACGGCGGGCTGGTCGATGCGCGTGCCGATGCCGCGCACATACACCGTCGAGGTCATGCGGCTGCCATAGTCGGGGGTGAACAGGTTGGGCACCAGGTCGGCTGCCGTCTTGACCGACATCACCTGGTTGCGCTCCGCTTCTTGGCGACCGATGACCGTCAGTGCGGTTGCCTGGCTGCGCAGGTCGGCGCTCTGCTTGATGGCGGTCACCGTCACCTCGCCGAGCGACACCGTGTCGCCAAGGGCCACGGCAGTGGCTGGCGCACCGTCATGTGCCGATGCCGCCATTGCCCACAGGCAAGTCCCTATCCACAACGCTTTCTTCATGGCCGCAAAGGTAATGGTTTTTTTTTTCTCCCGCAACCATCGTCCTTGCGGGACCGGCCACGCCAAGGCGAGGCCCTACAGTCGCTTGAATCAGGTGAACGGTTGCTTGTTTGTAGTTTAATTGCTAAAAAAAGTCAAATATTATGGCTTTTTATGGGTTTTATAGAAATTTTTCATTATTTTTGCGCGCTTTTTATAACAAAGGCATTTTGAGAAATCACTTAAACTCAATATAATTAGAACAAATGACCAAAATGAACTTTCTGAAGACAGTATGTGTAATGTGCCTTATGGCCTTGTGTTGGTTGCCGGTTAACGCCCAGAGTGGATCTGTGCGTGGTGATGTTAACAATGATGGCAATGTAGACATCTCTGATGCGACATCTCTGATCAATTACCTCTTGACAGGTGATGAGTCCTCCTTTAACCGAATATTGGCTGATATCGACAACAACGGCACGGTGGACATCAGCGACGCAACCGCTCTGATCAACTATCTGCTGAATGGCGAGTGGCCTTATGAAGCCCCAGAGCCCATTACAATCACCATTTCGGGTAGCTCCGTTACCTTTGATATCGTACTTGTCGAGGGTGGCACATTCACTATGGGCGGCCGAGAAGATGATCCTCGTGCAAGGCCCTGGGAGTTCCCCGCACATCAAGTGACTGTTTCGGATTACTACATCGGCGTGACCGAGGTGACCCAGGAACTGTGGCGTGCCGTGATGGGCACATCCAACAACCCGAGCTGGTTCACTTCCACTAACGGTTACTCCAACAACTACAAGCGTCCTGTTGAAAACATGACCTACAGCGAGGCCAAGACCTTCATCACCAAGCTGAACCAGAAGACTGGTAAGACCTTCCGCATGCTCACCGAAGCCGAGTGGGAGTATGCCGCTCGTGGTGGCAAGCTCAGCATGGGCTACATGTTCCCCGGCAGCAATGATGTTGACGAGGTGGCATGGCACCAGGGCAATTCCGGTGACGTGACTCACCCCGTTGCCGAGAAGCTTCCCAACGAGTTGGGTCTCTATGACATGGGTGGCAATGTTGAGGAATGGTGCTCTGACTGGTATGGTCTCTATACCGAGGCTGCCCAGACCAATCCTACGGGCCCGACATCTGGATCTACTCGTATAGTGCGTGGTGCAAGCTGGAATCAGGCTTGGTATTCTTGCCGTCCCTCGGCTCGTCATGACAGTGGCATCCCGACCTACGCTCATGCCCGCCGCGGTTTGCGCATCGCCATGACTGCACAATAAGCTTCGACACAGCGATTATAAGACATTATAAATCGGGAGCCAACGGTCACTGCACCGTTGGCTCCTGTCTTTTGTATGCCGCCACAAGAAGGTCTCAAGTCTTGCACAACTTGTTAACATGCGCGAAAAATGGCGCGTTTTAGGTTTGGTCGTTTAATTATTATTTTGTACATTTGCACCGACTTTAGGGGCTCTGCTGTGGCGCTTTTTTCTCGCGTGCGCGCGTAAGGTGTTGTGCAGTAGAGACTTTGAGGCATTAGCATGAATCAACCTGCCAAAAATTAGAACAAAACAATAATAGAACTCTTTTATGGAATCTTCAATTTTCGAAATGCAGGGCACGAGCATGGCGATCACGGCGGCTTTGACCGGCGTATTGCTAGTGGTCGGCGCTCTGGTAATTGCATGGCTTATCGGCCCGCGCAGTTACACCAAGAAGAAAGGCGAGCCCTTTGAGTGCGGTATTCCCACCCGAGGCGATTCGATGGCCCAGTATCATGTGGGCTATTACCTGTTTGCCATCCTGTTCCTGATGTTTGACGTCGAGACGGTCTTCCTGTTCCCGTGGGCAACCATCTGTAAGAGCATCGGCAGCCAGGCGCTGCTCGCCGTGGGCACTTTCCTTGTTATTCTGGTTTTAGGTCTGGCTTATGCCTGGAAGAAAGGAGCG
>JAFZSS010000066.1 GCA_017619255.1 Muribaculaceae bacterium | reverse complement strand
GTCATCAATCATGGGCTGATACCATACCACGCCGCCCTTGAGTTGGTGCTTGCCGTCGAACAGCGAGACACCGATTTCGGGCGCCAACCGCGTGAACATGAACGTCTGGTCGGGTGTGTACTCGTCACCGCCCTCGCGGTTATTGAGCAGCACGGTCGCGTCGATGCTCCATTCCACCTCTTGTGCTACCAGGGGTGAAACGGTCAGGATGACAAGCAATATGGCAGTGAGCCATTTAAGCATCGGCGGGCATTTGGATGTTTTGGATTCCGTCGTTGATGCGTGTGAGGGTTTCTTCACGGCCCAGCAACCGGGTAATGTCAAACATGTGCGGGCCACGGCATTCACCCACCACGGTCAAGCGGAAGGCGTTCATCACATTGCCCTTGTGCAGTTCATTCTTGTCAATCCAGTCCATGACGAGCGTTTCGCACGCCTGACTGTTGTTGAAGTCGGCTGTCTCGAGCAGGGCAACCAGCTGGCGCATGAGCTCGGGCGTCTCGGGTTTCCAACGCTTGCGGATGTCCTTCTCGCTGTAGCCGGTGGGGCGGGCGAAGAAGAAGTTGGCCTGTTCCCACAGGTCGCCCACAAAGTTTGCGCGGCTCTTGACCAGCGCCACTACTTGGGCGATGTAATCGTCGCTGAAGTCCTCGACATTTACGCCATGTTCGGCGAGTACGGGCTTGAACAACTGTGCCAGCTCCTTATCGTCCATATTCATGAGGTACTCGTGGTTGAACCACTTGCCCTTTTCGAAGTCAAACTTGGCGCCCTTGCGTGAGCAGTGGTCAATGGAGAATTCCTTGATGAGCTCGTCCATCGAGAAGATTTCGCGGTCGTCACCGGGATTCCAACCCAGCAATGCCAGGAAGTTGACCACGGCCTGGGGCAGGTAGCCGGCTTCGCGATAGCCGCTGGAGCGCTCACCACTCTTGGGGTCGTTCCAGTCCAGCGGGAACACGGGGAAGCCCAGGCGGTCACCGTCACGCTTGCTCAGCTTGCCCTTGCCGTCAGGCTTGAGCAGCAGCGGCAGATGTACAAACGCGGGCATGGTGTCTTCCCAACCAAAGGCTTGGTAGAGCAGTACATGCAGCGGAGCGCTGGGGAGCCACTCCTCGCCACGGATGACATGTGACACCTCCATCAGGTGGTCGTCGACGATGTTGGCGAGGTGATAAGTGGGCAGGTCGTCGGCGCTCTTGTAAAGCACCTTGTCATCGAGGATGGACGAGTTGATGGTCACATCACCGCGTAGCAGGTCATGAACCACTACATCCTGGTCGGGTTCGATGCGGAATCGCACCACCCATTTCGCGCCCTGGTCCATGAGGGCCTTGACCTCCTCGGGGGGCAATGAGAGCGAGTTGCGCATCATGCCGCGTGTGCGGGCATCGTACTGGAAATTCTTGATTTCGTTGCGCTTGGCCTCGAGCTCCTCGGGGGTGTCAAAGGCGTAATAGGCCTTGCCGGCGTCGATGAGCTGCTGGGTATACTTGCGGTACAGGTCGCGACGCTCGCTCTGCTTGTAGGGGCCGTAGTTGCCGCCCTCGCGCACGCCCTCGTCGATGCCGATGCCCAACCACTGCAGGGCTTCATTGATGTATTCCTCGGCTCCGGGCACAAAGCGTGTGCTGTCGGTGTCCTCGATGCGCAGGATCATGTCGCCGCCGTGTTGACGGGCGAACAGGTAGTTATACAGCGCGGTGCGCACGCCGCCGATGTGCAGCGGTCCTGTGGGTGATGGCGCAAAGCGCACTCTTACTCTTCGTTCCATGTGATAGCAAATGTCTTATATTATTATTTAATGTATTCTTTGTTTAGCGTGGTCAGAGCAGCAGGTCGGAAACCTGTTGCATCGACGCGAAGTCGGTCTGATCCACATGGGTGGGCGTCACGGTCACATAGCCGCGTTCAAGCCAGTAGTAGTCGGTGAGGCCTTCGCCCTTGTCGGCGATTTCAAACTCGCCCGTGAGCCAGTAGTAGTCACGGCCTGTGGGGTCCACGCGGTGTTCCCACTCATTGACCCAGCGGCCCATGTCGCCCGTTGTCACTTTCATTCCGTTGAAGGGGCCGTCCATCTTGGGGATGTTCACATTGAGGCACACATCCTTGGGCAGCCCTCCCTTGAGCACCCGTTCGGTCACATGCCTGACGATGGGCTCGCACACGCTGGTGTCGGCATCGGAGCTGTAGTCGCCAAAGGAGAATGCCACGCTCGGCACGCCGTGCAGGATGCCCTCAAAGACGCACGCCATCGTACCGCTGTAGAGCGTGTTCAAGCCGCTGTTATAGCCGTGGTTGATGCCAGCGAGCACCAAGTCGGGCATGTGGTCGGCCATGAGCTGGCTCAGCGCGAGTTTCACGCAGTCGGCGGGTGTCCCTGTTGCCAAATAGGCGGTGTAACCCGGCTCATCGGCGATTCGTATGGTGCGCACAGGGTTGACAAATGTGATGGCGCTTGCCATCCCGCTCTGATGCACGGCAGGAGCGACGACAAACACATCGCCCAGCGATCGTGCCACCTTGATGAGCGACTGGATGCCGTTGTAGTTGTAACCGTCATCATTGCTGATGAGGATGAGTGGTCTGTTCTTGTCCATGAGATGGGTTCAAGTTGTTTAGGCTGCAAAGTTACTATTTTTTATGGAGAATTCGCAGAAATGAGTTAACTTTGCCACTTCAAAACAAATCAAAATAAAATAAAGAATTATGAGACTGATCATAGAACCGGATTATGAGAATGTGTCGAAGTGGGCTGCCCGTTTTGTGGCCAAGCGCATCAACGATGCCCGCCCGACGGCCGACAAGCCTTTTGTCCTGGGGTGCCCGACAGGCAGTTCGCCCCTGGGCATGTATCGTGAATTGATTGCTATGAACAAGGCCGGCAAGGTCTCGTTTGAGCATGTCGTCACTTTCAACATGGATGAATACTGCAACCTGCCCGAGGAGCATCCCGAGAGTTACCACTCGTTCATGTGGAAAAACTTCTTCTCACACATCGATATCCGTCCCGAGAATGTCAATATCCTCAACGGCAACGCCGAGGACCTGGTGAAGGAATGTGCCGACTATGAGGCCCGCATCGAGGCTGTTGGCGGCATTGACTTGTTTATGGGCGGCGTGGGCCCCGATGGCCACATCGCCTTCAACGAGCCCGGCTCATCGCTTACTTCACGCACCCGCCAGAAGACGCTTACCCAGGATACTATCATCGCCAACAGCCGTTTCTTTGACGGAGACCTGAACAAGGTGCCCAAGACAGCCCTTACCGTGGGCGTCGGCACCGTAATGGCGGCCCGCGAGGTGATGATTATTGTCAATGGCCATGGCAAGGCGCGTGCGCTGCAACAGGCCATCGAGGGCGGCGTGTCGCAGATGTGCACCCTGAGCGCCCTGCAGATGCACCCCCATGCCGTTATCATTGCCGATGAGATGGCTGTTGATGAACTCAAGGTGAGCACTTACCGCTATTTCAAGGATATCGAGCGCAACAACCTCAATCCTGACACCCTGCTGTAATAGCTCCCACCAGATAACAGCTTCACCCTATAGCGGCTATAGATACTATAGAAGCTATAGGGTGAACTGCTTTTTGTGGTATTG
>JAFZSS010000065.1 GCA_017619255.1 Muribaculaceae bacterium | reverse complement strand
GGGCCTCGCCTTGGCGTGGCCTATCCTGCAAGCTTTTGCCGCCGCTTGTGGCCACGCCAAGGCGAGGCCCTACATCTGCAGCATTGCGTGAAGCCGAAAAGGAACGCGGATGCCTAATCCAATAAATCCGTATATCCGCCGACAATAAAAAGAGGGCGTGTCGCCGTTGACACACCCTCCTTTATGATTAGGAATTATGATTCAGTGATCAGTTGGGCCAGGTGCCGTTCAACAGGAAGCCGATCAGCCCGGTAACATCACTGATGTCGATGTCGCCACTATAGTCAACATCAGCATTGTCCTCAACATAGGGATTGGCGGTGCCGTTCAACAGGAAGCCGATCAGCGTGGTAACATCGCTGATGTCAACATTACCGCTACCATTAACATCGCCGCGCATGTAACCACCTTCAGCCAGCGTGGTGAAAAGAACCGATTCGCCCCAGTCACCAGTACCACCGCCGTTAATCGACTGCATCTGCAACTCATAGTTGGTCTCAGGAGTCAGACCCGTGATGGTGTAAGGATTCTCAGTAACGCCATTCACATAGATCCAATCAGGAACAACCACATCAGGATCACCAACAAAGACATCATCAACATTAACCATAAACATGTCGGTGATGTTATAGTGGCGGATGGCCACATAACCCTGCTGGCCAGCATAAGCACTCAAATCAAAAGTGTAAGTGTTAGCAGCACCATTACCATTGGTGTCGTATGCAATGACCGTGATATCGTCCGAAAGATCAATCATGGCATTGATTGAATCGGTGGTTGTCGATACATAAACACGAATAATCTCGCTGGCATAAGAGGGATCCTGGCCCCAAGCCTTGAACCTGAATACACCGTTCAGAGCGACCTGAGGAGATACCAGCCAGTTATCAGGCTCGAGGGGACCAACATCGCTGCGCCAACTTGCCGAAGTCAAGCAGGTGCCTGGATCAAGGTCACGCAAACCCCACCAGTAGCCATCACCGTCAGCATCCCAACCGTGCCAACCTTCCAAGTCCTCATCGGTCTCAAAACCAGATGAGTAATATTCAGCACCTTCCACGCGCTCCCTATAGCGAATGTTCCACTCAGAGAGAGTTCCGGGTTCCCAGGTCACATCGGCAGTGGTGGCAGCGGGAGTAACTCTTACATTCTCAGGAGCATCGGGGAAGATAAAGTAAGTCGTATTGAAGTCCATGCAGCCATACAAGCCCGCGTCCACATAAGCTGAATCCACTACCAGTGCCAGACCCTTTATAGCATCCTCACTATACTCAGAATTGTCAAGGGTGATGGTCTGATCATCAATGGTATAGGTCACTTCACCTGCGGTATCATAAGTAACGTCTTCCTCTCCCACTTCTGCCCAAGCGGTCTTCAAACCGATGAAATCGGAGGTCCAGTAGATGTACTGATTCAGGGGCACAGTGATCTTGTTACCACTCTTGGTACCCTTTACCCAAATGTTGGATTTAAAGCCGTAAACCGGGTCACGCATATAGACTGAACCATCAGCAGCATAGTAAATCCATGCATAACCATCCTGTTCTACGTATACGAGGGAGTCAAGTTCATCATATACTAAGGCATTACCCTTGCGGTAGTAAGCAACCTCTTCACCTTCCAAGCTCTCAACATAGCTGTCGGTATACATCGTCGGAGTCTCGGGCACGTCATCAGCCTCTTCCAGAACAGTGTTGAAAGAGTTATATCCCATGCAGTACGCGGGGTTATAACCCGGCAAGTAGCAAGCAAGACCAGTACCAGAGAAACCTTCGGTGTCTGTTTCATCAACTGTAGTGCTCTGCAGCGTCAAGGTCTTGTTACTGTTACTTTTCCTGAATCGAGCAGTCGTTACATCCGTATTTGCTGAGAAAGAGAAGGCTTTAGAACTAGTATAAGTTGTTGTACCCCAAATCAACTCACCATCACCATAAGATCCAAATGGCTCAATGCCTTGAGGCAACGTGATGGTAACATAGCTACCACTCGAAGCTCCGGTTCCTTTAACCCAATAGTCCCCGAAATAGCCATAAGGATCATAAAGCAGATTCTTGAACCAGATGGTATTACCATCGACAACAGCCATTACATAGCCTTCCTGCTCACCGTTCACATAATACCAGCTACCATTTTGAGGATAAAGAAAGTTGGCCGTGCCGCCTGTCCTCTTATAGTACTTCACGGTGCCTTCGGGTTGGTCGGTAACGACATCCCTATTGGCAGTCCTTGGAAGAGCTTCAGCCATGAAAGAAGTAGCGAACTGCTTCTTCGACATCTTCATGATGGCTGGATAAGACTCATTCAGGGTAGCAACGGTTCTCTTGGAATCAAGAGCACGCTGCCCCTTAGTGATGCGCTGGGCGTTTACACCAGCAAAGGCGCTGGCAGAAACGGCCAAGCTTAACATTAAGAATAAGAATTTCTTCATAAATGTTTTGGTTTTTGATTAATAAAATATGGTTAATAAAATGAATAGTTTCGGTTCATTCAGGTGCTTGTAATAGACGGGCACAAGGCCTCTCTTTTTCAAGATGGCACAAATTTAAATCCATTTTCTGAAATCTGCAACTTTTTAGCCACATTATTATAAAAAACGGCCCAAAAACATCCCACCGCGATTCCATCAAAGAAACTCACGAAAAGTCGCTG
Organism: Muribaculaceae bacterium; assembly: GCA_017619255.1. Taxonomy (GTDB): domain Bacteria; phylum Bacteroidota; class Bacteroidia; order Bacteroidales; family Muribaculaceae; genus Sodaliphilus. The sequence goes on along the minus strand of JAFZSS010000065.1, from coordinate 3,346 downwards.
AGCCGCTAAGTACATATCTAATTTCTTTGCGACTTAGCGGCTTAGCGTGAGACCCAATCGGGTGCGGATGCCATCAGATAATTCAGACTGTTCAGTTGTGTTAGAGGAGCAGCATGCCGCTGGCCACTGCATCGGCAGCCTCTTGTCCCAGGCTCTGGGCCACCATGGCCAGCGCAAACGGCGCGGCTGCCGAAGGGCCGTTGCCCGTCGTGATGTTGCCGTCAACAGCCACGGACTCGTCACCCCACTCCACGCCTTCCACGGGAGCCTCCATGCCCGGGTAGCACACCGCATGGCGACCGTCAAGCAGTCCTTGGCAAGCCAGCACGACAGACGGTGAGGCACAGATCGCAGCCACCTTGCCGCCGCGCTCGTCCTGCGCGGCAAGTGCTTCGCACAACCCCTCGTGTGCCGCCAGGTTGGTCGCTCCAGGCATGCCACCAGGCAACACGAGCCACTCGGCCTCGCTGTAGTCATTGTCTTCAAACAGGCTGTCGGCCACCACCGTCACGCCATGGGCGCCGGTCACGGCCACGCCAGGGTTAATAGACACCGTCACCACGGGCATACCCGCACGACGCATCACATCAATACTCGTCATAGCCTCGACTTCCTCAAAGCCGTCGGCCAGAAAAACATAACTTGTCTTCATTTCATTCTATCAATTATAAGTTTCTAATCTTCATTATCTCCGTAGGGCCTCGCCTTGGCGTGGCCGCCCTCCGAGAACCCCGGGAACGCTGGTAAAATTAGCAATTTCACGGGAGAAACACCGCCTCTCACACCCTCTTTTTTGAAAAAAATGACTTTTTTTGAAAAAAAAACGCGATTTTTTTTGGTGGTTAAAAAATTAGCAGTAACTTTGCACCGCTTTTGACAGCAACGGGCAGTTAGCGCAGTTGGTTCAGAGCATCTGCCTTACAAGCAGAGGGTCGGGGGTTCGAATCCCTCACTGCCCACCAACAAAGGGTCCCGCGCCATTTCGGTGCGGGATTCTTTTTTGTTTTTCAACCAATCCAGACCGTAGGGCCTCGCCTTAGCGTGGGGCAAAAAAAGAACGCGGATGCCAAGATTGTGCTGCGCACAAGAAAACTTGTGCAAACCGAATGCAAACAAGCCTGCTTGATTTGCTAAGGTGCCGCCAAGTTTATCCAAATCAAAAAAAATTCTTTTAATGAAAAATACAGTATGTTTCAACTGATTATTTTGATTTCTTGCTAGCGTATGCGAGCAATTCTTGTTTCGACGAATAGTTACTTCATAGTCGCATATCGTTAAATTAGTGTAATTCGTGGCTGATTCTTGCGACGGAATGGAAAAATGTTTGTAGTTTTGGGGTTCAAAACGATAAAACCAATCCAGAAGATGAAAAAGGGGCTCCTTATCCTTCTCCTTGTGATGGCGGCGGCAATGCCCGCTGCGGCACAAGTACGCCTGGGACTGCGCGCCGGCATCACCGTGGGCGAGCTGCGCTTCGACCGTGATGTCATCGACAGTGACAACCGCGTGGGCTACACCGGCGGTCTGGTGCTCGACCTCAACATTCCCGTCGTGGGTCTCGGCGTGGAGGCCAGCGCGATGTACACGCGCCGTAACAACCGCCTCACCGATGGCGATCGCGTCTATAAGCGCCACTACATCGAGTTTCCCGTGTATGCGCGTTACCGGCTGTCGCTGCCCGGAGTGCAGAGGATTTTCGCGCCCTATATCTTCACCGGCCCCAACTTCGCCGTCCTCTTTAACGAGGACAGCGACGACTACCTGCGCAGCAAGAAGACCTACCTGTCGTGGGACACCGGACTGGGAGCCGACCTGCTGGGGCACCTGCGCCTCTCGGCAGCCTATGGCCTGGGCATCACCAAGGCGATGAGCTACATCGACAGCGAGTACCACGGCGACCATGTCAACGGCAGGGACCGCCACTGGACCCTGAACGCCGCCTGGATTTTCTAAAGAATCATCAAAAACCAGATACATGAAAAGAATAACATTAATCATTGCCAGCCTGTTGCTCGCCGCCACGGCAGCAACGGCACAGACCAATTCACGCTGGGGCATCACCGCCGGCGTCAACTACAACGAGGTACACTTCAAGCAGAGCGACATCATGCCCAGTGAGCGCATGTGCGGCCCGCAACTGGGTGTGACGGGCGAGATGAACTTCAGCGGCATCGGCTTCGGCGTCGAGGGCTCGGCGCTCTACACCCTCAAGCAGGGCAAACTGGGCTACGGAGACCGCGTGGTGTGGGCTTCAACAGGCGCCGGCACCGAGACCGTGGGGATGCACTTCCTTGATGTGCCTCTGCATCTCAAGTTCAAGTACAACCGCCTGGGCGGCACCGAGAGCACCATCATGCCCATGGCTTATGTCGGCCCGCAGTTCTCGTTCCTGCTCCACGGCAACCACGGCGAGCTCAACAAGTACCCTCCCGTCCATGTCTACCTCGACATGGGCCTGGGGTGCGAGCTGTTTGAACGCTGGCAGCTGCGCGCGGGCTACAACTTCTCCGTCGGCCAGACCTTCCACACCAAGCTCCTCGATGAGAATGTTGCCAAGAACCGCACTTGGTACTTCAACCTCACCTACTTCCTGAAATAGGCTACAACCTCTATAGTGACTATAATGACTATAGCAACTATAGAATAGAGACACATGAAGCGAAATCTCGCCATAGTGCTCGTGCTACTGGTCGCCTTCATCGTGATGATGTTCTGTGCGCGCGACCGCAAACGCTTTTTCTCCCACGAGGGCGTCGTGTGGACCACCGACTACCACATCACCTACGAGGCGAGTCGTGACCTGAACGACAGCATTCAGTTCATCCTCAACCAGATGGACATGAGCGTCTCGCCCTACAACAAGGCGTCGCTCATCAGCGCCCTGAACGAGGGCAGCATGACCCGCGTCGATGACTACATCAAACGCCTCATCGAGGCCGCACGCATCGTCAATAGAGAGAGCGGCGGTGCCTACGACCCCACGGTGATGCCCCTGGTCAACGCCTGGGGCTTCGGCTACAAGAGCGGAGCCCTGCCCTCACGCGCCCACCTCGACAGCATCCTGCAGTTCGTCGGCATGGACAAGGTGGAGCTCCGCGGCGACACCCTCGTCAAGCACGACCCGCGGCTGATGCTGGACTTCTCCTCCATCGCCAAGGGGATGGCATGTGACGAAATCGGACGCATGCTCGCGCGCAACGGCGCCGTCAACTGGCTTGTGGAGATCGGCGGCGAGGTGATGGCCAGCGGCGTGAACCAGCGAGGGAAGACATGGGTGGTCTCGGTGGACATGCCCACCGATGAGCAAGAGGGTGAAGGCGTTTCTCACGAGAGCGCGCTCACTCTC
>JAFZSS010000064.1 GCA_017619255.1 Muribaculaceae bacterium | reverse complement strand
GTAGTAGGCATTGCGGTTGTTATTAATCGTCTTTTCATACCAGTACAACATATTTTCTGGAGTGTTAAGGCTGTCCACCATCTTGAAATACCTAAAATTGTTCACAGCGTACCACCCTGCAGCAAAAGCCCAAATTGAGAATTGACAAACATAGATGATTCGTACAAGATTATGCTCTGTTACTAAGAAGAATATGAGAACGATGAGGACGAGCAGGAAGAATACCGCCCCGCCCCACAGTCTCCGTTTTGCTTGTGACCGGGACTCGTCCTTGATTATCTTCATGCTTTCGTCTGGACTCAGCGTGTAGAATTCGTCTAGCGTCATAATAATATCCAATGATAGTTTGCAGCAAAAATATAAAGAATAAACAAAATAAGCAAGTTATAGTACAAAGAATCGATACTTACTGGGTCACTTTTTATGTTCAAAACAAGGTGTTTCACTCACTTTTCACTTGTTTGGTCAGCTTTATGCTGTCGTAAATTAGGCCGCTTTTCAACAAAATCTAATCAAAATTTGCTTTTGTGTGCGACTTGCACTAACTTTGCAAGTTGAGAAATATTGAACATAAATCATGAGGGGCCGCAAGGTGCCTCCCAATACTTAACCACTATGATAGAGAACGAGAACATACCCATTCCGGTGGAGTATCAGGACATCTGCCCGATTCCTGACAAGGACTTCCAGACCGCTATGACCATCCTGGTCCAGGAACCCGGTTTCCAAAAGATTGTTGCCATGGCATTGCCTAACTACAAGTACTCGGAGTTTAAACATGTGCTGTTGGGCATCAATTCCAAACATGAGTTCCAGATCAAGGTGATGAAGCCCTTCATCGAGGGATTGATGGCCAAAACGGGCACCACGCTCACCACCAGTGGAACCGAATATTTGGATAAGGAAATGCCTTACACTTTTGTTACCAACCACCGCGACATTGTGCTTGACTCGGCTCAACTGGGTTATCTGCTCTTGAAGGGTGGTCGAGACGCGTGCGAAATCGCCATCGGTAACAACCTGCTCATCTATGACTGGATTACCAAGCTGGTGCGCATGAACAAGAGCTTTATCGTGAAGCGCAACCTGGGCCGCATCCAGACGCTCACCGCTGCCGTGCAGCTGTCGGGCTACATGCACTTTGCTGTGGAGCAGAAGCGTGCCTCGCTGTGGATCGCCCAGCGCGAGGGCCGCTGCAAGGACAGCAACGACCGCACTCAGGAGAGCCTTATCAAGATGCTCGCCTATGGCAACCGTGACAAGTCCTTCATCGAGAGCCTCAAGGAATTGAATATCGCTCCCATCTCCATCAGCTATGAGTATGACCCCAACGACTACCTCAAGGCCAAGGAGTTCCTGTGCAAGAGCAAGAATCCCAACTGGCGCAAGGCTCCTGAGGATGACCTCATCAGCATGAAGACCGGCATCATCGGCCACAAGGGCGAGGTGCATTATGCCTTCACGCCTTGCATCAACGAGGAGCTGGACAAGATTCCCGAGGGGCTCGACAAATTCCTGGAGGTGGACCGTGTGTGTGCCATTATCGACCGCCATATCCATCAGAACTACAAGATTTACAAGAACAACTACATCGCTCACGACATTCTGTTCGACGACAAACACTTTGCCGACAAGTACACCCAGGAGGAGCGTGAGGCATTCGAGAAGTACCTGTCAAGCCAGATCGACAAGACCGAAGGCATGAAGTTGAGCGAGGCTGACCGCTTCTACATGTACAACAAGATGTTGCAGATGTACAGCAATCCGCTAAGCAACTATCTGGAAGCCACTAAATAATTAGCTTTTAGTGGGGCTATCCTGAAGCCTTAGAGCGATAAACTAGGGACTAGAAACTAAGGACTAGAAACTAAATGAAAATTCATTGGTTAGGACTGATCATCGTGGCGGTGCTCTGCATCGCCATGGATGTTTTCATATGTCGGCGTTTGCGCCGCTGCGGCTACCGTGGCTTGGCGTGGTTCAATGCGGCGCTGGCGGTACTCACGGCTGTGCTAGCCACGGCGGTGGCTGTCATGCCCTTGAGTGAAGCCTCGACGGCGAACAGCACCTTTGTCGCTGGCCAATACATGCTCTACACCTTCTTTGCTATCGTGGCACCCAAGGCGTTGGGCCTGCTGGTCTATGGCCTTGGGCGGCTGCTCAAGCAGCGCTGGATGACGGTACTTGCTTTTGTTGTGGCGGCGCTGGTGTTTGGCATCATGTGGTGGGGTGCCATCGTCACGCCTGGCAAGGTGGAGGTCAAAGAGGTGGAGTTGGCATTTGACAACCTGCCTGATGCCTTCGACGGCTACCGCATCGTGCAGTGGAGTGATGCCCACTTGGGCACCTACAACGGCCGCCGGGCCATCGTCGAGCGGCAGATCCAAACCATAAACGACTTGCATGCTGATATGATTTGTTTCACGGGTGACCTCGTGAGCCGTGAAACAAATGAGGCCGAGCCTTATCGTGATCTTCTGTCCACTCTTCATGCTCCTGACGGCGTCTTCTCTGTGTTGGGTAACCATGACTATGACGAATATGTGCATTGGGACAACGAGAAAGCCAAACTCGCCGACAGCAAGGCGCTGTGCGACCTGCAGACTGCCGCAGGCTGGAAATTGCTCAACAATACTCATGTTGTCGTGAAGCGGGGCGATGACCACATTGTCCTCATTGGCACCGAGAATTTCGGTGACCACATCGGCGACAAGCGTGGCAATATCACCAGTGCTTACAGTGCTCCCCGTGACGGAAATTTCAAGATACTGTTGCAGCACAATCCCTATGCGTGGAGGGCCAATGTCCTTCCCAACAGCAATGTGGACCTGATGCTCGCGGGCCACACCCATGCCTGGCAATTGATGCTCAGTTTGGGTAACTGGCGATGTTCGCCGGCATCTTTCCGTTATCCCGAGTGGGGTGGGGAATACC
>JAFZSS010000002.1 GCA_017619255.1 Muribaculaceae bacterium | reverse complement strand
GTAGGGCCTCGCCTTGGCGTGGCCGCACATCCTCACGCGAAGCCGCTAAGTTATTTCTGATTGCTCGCTAGGGCTCGCAAGAAATCTAAAAAAATTATTTGATTTCTCGCCCGCCAGGGCGATCAATTGTTTCAGGCCGGCACCGCTGTTAAATCAGAAGAATTGGCTACGCCGAGCTAAAGGTTCGTAGTTTTTAAAGGGGCGCGGATGCCAAATTCGTGCAATACGGTAGAATAAAAAAAGGTGTGCGGATGCCCAATTAGTTAAATTAGCGCAATTCGTAGTTTCAAATAAAAATCGTTGTTTCAAAGTTGCTGAAACTGTTGCACATTATTAATAATATTCTTACCTTTGTGGCATGAAACGGACCTTGCTTGTCTAAAGCACTAACAATGAACATTTTGTTTATTCACATATTTCATTAACTTCTTAATCATTCACGCTTTTATGAAGAAATTATTTTCTCTCCTCACGCTTGCCCTGCTGACCATGTCAGCCTGGGCCGCTAACACTTATGTGAAGGTGACGAGTACTGACCAGCTCGAAGCTGACAAAAAGTACATCCTCGTCAACGAGGAAGCCAACAAGGCCATGGGTGCTATCGTTACCTACGGCTCCAACGATGTTGGCTCAACCGTTGATATTACCATCACCGATGGCGTCATTAACATTGACAACACCGCTGCGGTTGAGCTGACCCTGGGCCAGGGTTCTCAAGACGCAACCGGCAATGCCACTTGGACCTTTGACATCGGTGGCGAAGGCCACTATCTCTGCTGGGCTTCAGGCAATACGCTGACCACCGTCAACAATGCCTCCCCCAACAACGCCATGTGGCTCGCCACTTCAACTACCGATGGTTTCGTCCTGAAGAATAAGGCCGACAACACTCGCAAGTTGCAGTACAACTCTGGCAGCCCCCGCTTCGCTTGCTACACCAGCTCGCAGAAGCCTGCTGTTCTGTATGTCTACGACGCCAACGCTGTTGCTCCCGAGACCGTTGCTGCTCCGACACTGCCTGCGAACAATATCTTCACCGACAGCTATGAGGTAGCCATCACTTGCGCTACCGAAGGAGCCACCATCAAGTACAGCACTGATGAACAGGCTACTTGGAATACCTACAGCGCTCCCTTTACCATCACCCAGACCACTACGGTTTATGCCCAGGCTTTCAAGGGTAATGCTGAGAGCGAAATCGTTAACGCTACCTACACCAAGGATGAGCCCATCACTGGTGTGTTGATTATCTTCAACTATGAAGACGATCAAGCTATCACCACCGCTCAAGAGTACACTGTTACTCGTCCTGGCGCTTCGTTCACGGTTTCCAACGGTATGATTAATGGTCACTACCGTATCTACAAGAACCAGACCATTGCCTTTAAATCGACCGCTGGTAAGATTCTCCGCATCGAGTTTGACGGTTTAGCCGACAATCCTGCCAGCAACTTCGGTAATGTCGTTGGTATGGGATACGAAGGTAGCAATGGTGTTTGGATTGGCAGTGCCGATAGCATATCTTTCACTGCTTCTCTCAACCAAGTGCGTTGCACCGAGATCCGTGTCTATGTTGAAGGTCCCCTGCCCACCGACTATGTTGAAAAGCCCGTTATCACTCCTGCTTCTCAAAACTTTGACGAGAGCATCGAGGTAACCATCGCTTGCGCCACCGAAGGTGCCACCATCAAGTACAGCACTGACGAACAGGCTACTTGGAACGACTACAGCACCGCCCTGACCTTCACCGAGACCACTACTGTCTATGCTAAGGCTGTGAAGGGCGAGAAAGAGAGCGAGGTTGCCAGCGCTACCTACACCAAGAATGAGCCTGCTCCCGCCATCACCACGCTGGCCCAGGCCAACGCAGTGGCTAACAACACCGAGTTCACCTTCGAGGGCACCGACGATGTTGTTGTAACCTATCAGAATGGTAAATATACCTTCCTGCGCGATGCTACTGGATATGGCAACTTCTATCAGGCAGACTCCGCTCACATAGCCAACATGCCCGTTCTCCAAAACGGTCAAGTATTGAACCCGGGTTGGACCGCCATCAAGGACACCTTTAACAACTTCCCCGAGTACAAGAACGCCACCAATGTCAGCGCCAGCGAGGACACCAACGCCGAGCTCGCTGCTCCCTTTGAGATCACCGCTCTGAACGACACCCTGAGGAGCGCTTATGTAACTGTTAAGAACATCAAGAAGTTCGCCGTTAGCGGCAAGACTGTTACTATTACTTTGATTGATAACACTACGATGAAGGGTTACAACCAGTTCAACATCGACCTCACCGAGATGCCCACCACCGAGGGTGAATACACCGCAATTGGTATTGTTGGCAAGTACAACACCAACCTGCAGCTCTGGATTATCGACTGGGATGGCCAGGGCACTCCCGAGCCCGATCCCACCGAAGTGTACGACCCGGCCACGGCCAACGCACTGGAAGACGGCACCAAGATTTCTTATGCGAACGATGTTGCTGCTACCTATCAGC
>JAFZSS010000063.1 GCA_017619255.1 Muribaculaceae bacterium | reverse complement strand
GGCGACGAGCAGGACGATGACAAGCAGGAGCGTGAGCACGAGGAACACGACAGCACTCGTCAAAACGGTTAATCCAGTTGAATTCAATAGTAGTATCATAGTGCTGCCTCCTTATCCTAATTTAATGCCCAGGAAACTCATGAAGGCGATGCCCATGAGACCAGTAATGATGAATGCGATGCCCACGCCGCGCAACGGCTTGGGAATGTTGCTGTAAGCGAGTTTCTCGCGGATGGCAGCGATGCCCACGATAGCGAGCAGCCAGCCAATACCTGAACCGGCGCCATAGATCATTGCCGTGCCTGCCGAGGGGAAGTCGCGCTGCTGCATGAACAGCGAGGCGCCCAGGATAGCGCAGTTCACGGCGATGAGCGGCAGGAAGATACCCAGCGACGCATAGAGCGAAGGCGAGAATTTCTCCACCGCCATCTCTACCAGCTGAGTGGCTGACGCAATTACGGCGATGAACAGAATCAGACCCAGAAAACTCAGGTCAACATCTGCCAGCTTGGGGCTCAGCCACGACAGGGCGCCCTCCTTGAGGACATATTCGTTGAGCATATAATTGATGGGCAGGGTCACCACCAGCATGAAGGTAACCGCGAGACCCAGACCGAAAGCCGTCTTCACATTCTTGGAAACAGCCAGGAACGAGCACATGCCCAAGAAATAGGCAAATATCATGTTGTCGATGAATATCGACTTGATAAACAGATTAAGTTCTTCCATCGTTTTCTTGCGTTTTAATGGTTAAACATGCTCGTTAATTCTCCTGCAACTCCTTGTTGCGTGAACGGTGAACCCAGATGATGACTCCGACAGTGATGAGAGCCATGGGCGGCAGAATCATCAGACCGTTGTCCATGTAGCCGTGGTCATAGCACCACTGAGGAATCACACGGAAACCAAACAGAGTGCCCGAACCCAGAAGCTCGCGGAAGAAGGCCACGATCAACAGGACAATGGTATAGCCCAAGCCGTTGCCGATGCCATCAAGGAACGAGGGCCAAGGGCTGTTGTGCATTGCGAATGCCTCAAGACGGCCCATCAGGATGCAGTTGGTGATAATCAGTCCGACGAACACCGACAGTTTCTTGCTCACATCGTAGTTGTAGGCGATGAGAATCTGTTGCACAATGATTACCAGAGCGGCGACCACTACCAGCTGCACGATGATGCGGATGTTGGTGGGAACGGTCTTGCGCAGGAACGATATAATCACATTGCTGAACGCCAGCACGCAAATCACCGAGATACCCATCACGATGGCGGGCTCCAGACTGGCGGTAACGGCAAGCGCGGAGCAGATACCCAGAATCTGCACCAAGACGGGATTGTCCTTGGACAGCGGGTTGAAAAATGCTTCTTTGTTTTTCTTGGATAACATAATCGTGGATGGTTTTATTCGGTTTGATTTTCGTCAGTTATTTCTTCGATGGCAGCGGGCTCAGGCATCGCCTCCGCACCCTGCAGTTTCTTCAGGAAAGCTTGGTAAGGGGCCAGGCAGTCGGCCATCATGTCACTCACGCCGCGGCTGGTGATGGTTGCGCCTGTCAAGGCATCAATCTGCTCGGCTCCATTAGTGGTCTTTTGGCCCTTCTTGAGTACCTGCACCACCTTGAACTCGCCGTCAACAAACAGATGCTTGTCCTTGAACTCGTCCTGGAAGGGTTGCTCAGCAATGCGGGCACCTAGACCCGGCGTCTCGCCCTCGTGCGAGAAGTTGGCACCGTAGATGGTGTTGCCGTCATCGTTCACGGCAATGTAGCCCCAAATCGGGCCCCACAGGCCAGCTCCATAGACAGGCAACACATACTTGATACTGCCGTCGTCAAGCTTGCATTTCATCACAGGCAGTTGGCGTTCAGCAAGTTTCACATTCTTCTTCATGTCCACATTGAATGCCACATTGTGGGTGCTGTCGATGATGTTTCCGTCTTTGTCTACCAACAGGTCCTGAACAATGTATTTTTCGTAGGTCTCCTTAATCTGGGCTTCGGCGGGTGAAGCGACATGCAAGGCACTCAAGATCTGCTTGCGCGTGTCGTTGGCGATGTTCTCATTCTGTTTGGGCTTCAGTGCCATATAGATAAACGCCAGCAGGGTGCCGACAAGCAACACCATCACGGCAGCATACAGGATCTGATATAAATTACTGTTCTTGTTCATCGTTTATCCCTCCTTGACTTTAGCAGCGGCGCTACGAGCACGGCGCTTGATGTTAAACGATACCACGCAGTGGTCGATCAACGGTGCAAAGGCGTTCATCAGCAGGATGGCAAGCATCATGCCCTCGGGGTAACCACTGTTGTAAACACGAATCAGGATGGCAAACACGCCAATCAGCAGGCCGTAGATGTATTGGCCCACCTTGGTGCGGGCGCCAGTGACGGGGTCGGTTGCCATGAACACGGCACCAAAGGCAAAGCCGCCCAGGCACAACTGCATCATGGGGTCAAGCATCGAGGCAGGGTAGGTGAGGCTCTGAAGATTGGGCAAGTGAACCAGGGCCGCCATGCCCAGCCCGCCGACAAATACCGAGCACATGATGCGCCATGAGGCAATGCCGGTAATCAGCAGAATCGCGGCACCGATCAAGATGGCGAGCATCGAAGTTTCACCGGGAGAGCCGGGGATGTAGCCGAAGAAGGCATCAAAAAAGCCGATGGGCTTGCCCAGGATATTGGTCATCACAGGGTCGCCAACGCTTGTAGCCACCTGGCCAAGCGGTGTGGCACCCGAAAAAGTGTCGACCACTGTGCCGCCACCCATGCCCAACGCATCATCCACCTTGACAAACGCCGCGTCACCACTCATGTGGGACGGGTAAGCAAAGAAGAGGAACGCACGCGTGATCAAGGCAACATTGAAGATGTTCATGCCTGTGCCGCCAAATACCTCCTTGGCAAAGATAACGGCGAATGCAGTGGCGACGGCGGTCATCCACAGCGGCGTATTGATGGGAACAATCAAGGGAATCAGGATACCCGTAACGAGGAAACCCTCTTGAATCTCCTTGTGATGAATCTGTGCGCTGATAAACTCAATGCCCAGACCCACGGCATAACTGACCACAATCACCGGGAGCATGGCCAACAGACCATAGAGGAACATCGTGAGACGACTGGCAGGCTCTCCGATAGCAAGGTAATGCTGAACGCCGATATTGTACATGCCGAACAGCAAGGCCGGGATGAGAGCAACAACCACGGTAATCATGGTGCGCTTCAGGTCATTGCCGTCATGGATATGGGCGCCCGACCGCGATGTGGTGTTGGGCGTGAACAAGAAGGTTTCCATGCCGTCATAGACCGATTCCAGCTTCGAGAGCTTGCCACCGGGACGGAATGCGGGCTCCATCTTGTTCATTAATTTCCTTAAAGCTTTCATAGATATTGTTGAATAGCGATATTAGTTGTCTGATACAATATAATGTGTTCAATCCTTAAGACATCTCGGCACGCAGCCTGTCCAAACCCTCGCGTACGATGCGCTGCAGTTCCAGCTTGCTGGTGTCGGCAAACTCGGCAAGGGCAAAGTCTTCAGGAGCGACCTCATAGATGCCCAGCTGCTCCATCTTGTCGATGTCGCCGCTGATGATGGCTTTGATGAGGAATTCACCATAGATGCCCATTGGCAGCATCGCGTCATACTCGCCGGTGCGCACGATAGCGCGCTCACCGCCCTTGATGCGGCTGTCCATGCTCACGGGGCGCTTCAACCCGCGTAGCCATGAGGTGAAAGTGCGGTACAAGGAGAAACGCTTGGGACTCATGGAAGCCCAACCCATGAACTCATCGGGATTGCTGTTCTCGGGGATGATGGTGACATGGCGGTAGGGGGCACGAAGCCATTGGTCGGCTTCGACCTTTGAACCAGTCAACACATTGCCGCTGATGATGCGGCTCTCGCCGGCATCCTCCTTAAGCTGGCCCTTGAGCAGTGTAGTGAGCTCGGCACCCATCACGGTTTGCACATACCGGGGCGTCTTCACCTGTTCTCCATCGACGGCGACGATCGTGTTGTGACTCACCTTGCCGGTTGTGAACAGTTCTCCGATACGGGCCAGAGTGACGATATCGAGCGTCCATACCGTCTCGCCCTTATTTACGGGAACGAGGTTGGCGGCCTGCACACCTGCATTGCCAGCAGGGTGGGGGCCAACGAAGGTGTTGATCTCGGCACCGGGAGCGTCAATGCTCTGACCCTTACGAATACCAATGTAAACCTTGCCGTCGGTCAGACCGCTCAGTACCTCAACACCCTTGCCGATGTATTCGCGCTTGTTGCCTAAAACCACATCGAGGTCAGGTGCCAACGGCGACGAGTCAAAGGCGGTAACAAACACATCGCGAGGACGCACGCCAGGAGCGGGTACAATGTCATAGGGGCGTTGCCGCAGCATCACCCACAGGCCTGAAGCCAGCAACACCTCCTCGACAGGGCGTTTCAAGTCCAATGTCATGGAGTCGTTGCCCTCGGGCGTGATGATGATGGCATCGATGTGGCGGCGCTCACCACGGCGCACCTCTTTCAGAGTGCCGCTCACGGGGGCGACCACCTTGATGTCCTCATAATTCTTGTCATGGTAAAGAGGCTCTCCGGCAATGACATGCTCGCCCTCTTTCTTTTCCATGCGGGGGATGATTCCGTGGAAATCATCAGGAACGACAGCAATACTGCGAGGTGGGGCGGTAAAGGCCACATCAGCGCCTTCAATCGCGCCTAGCAAGTTGATGTCGAACCCCTTTTTCAGTCTTACAGTTGACATGATATGGTAAATTTTGGTGATATTATATATTAATGTGTGCAAAGTTACAAAAAATCTCAATATTTCCATCCAAATGTCAATAAATTCTCTGTTGCCCCCTTAAGAATGGTATGCCTGTCAGGTAGGGGTACATGACCTGGCTACTTCCTCCCGTTTTTTTCTTGCATATCTGCTTTCTCAGTCCCATCCGGTTTCGCCAGTCCTTCCAAGTCGGTCCGTTTCGTCTGCCTCCTTTGGCAAAACGCTATTGTTAATAAAAAAATCATGAAAAAAATCGTTTGAAATGCGGTGTTTTCAAATAATTGTGATAAATTTGCGTTAATTTTTTAGGCAAAATGGCCTCTCACGGCACCCGTGATGGTCATTGTTTGCTGTGAAAATTATTGTGTATCAGTCCCTTGCGGCATTACAAACAGGGATTATGAAACACGCCCAACCGTGACTAGTGAACACAAACTTTAATAACTAAATTAAAAATTTTATTAATTCATTTTTTTAAACTAATTTAAATTATGGCTGAACAAACAAACATTCAGAAGCCACAGCCCGCTGCCAAGAAACATGTGAGCAGCAATGTAAGTGGTATTAAGAGCGCTTCGCTCGTCGTTCTCGTTTGCTTTATCATCGCAGTGTTGTTTTACATCT
>JAFZSS010000062.1 GCA_017619255.1 Muribaculaceae bacterium | reverse complement strand
TTCGCCGCAACATCGAGTTAATCACCGGCGTCGCCCAACGCACAGGTGTTGATATCATTATGGCCTTCAAAGCCAATGCTCTGTGGAGAACCTTTGATGTGTTCAGGGAATACGGCATCGAGTCCACCGCCAGCTCAATCAACGAGATGTTGCTTGCCAATGATGAGCTCAAGTGCCGCACTCACACCTATTGCCCCGCTTATACCGAAGATACCATCGACGCTTATATCGCTGGCAGTTCGCACATCACATTCAACTCCATCGAGCAATACCTGCGTTTTGCCGATCGTGTCAACCAACACAATGCTGACTGGCCCGGAGAGCAGGTGAGTTGCGGCTTGCGGATCAATCCCATGTGCTCTGTCATCGAGACCGACATCTATAATCCATGCTGTCCAGGATCACGCTTCGGTGTTCTGGCAAGCGATCTGGATGAGCTGCCCGAAGGGATTGAAGGATTCCACTTCCATGCCCTGTGCGAGAGCACAAGTTTTGACTTGGAAAAGGTGCTGCTGGCCTTAAAACAGCAGTTCGGCAAATACCTGCCGCGGCTCAAGTGGCTCAATATGGGCGGTGGCCACCTGATGACCCGCAAGGGGTACAATATCGGCCATCTGGAGCAAGTGTTGGGTGCTTTCCAGGGCGCCTACCCCAACCTTCAGCTGATTCTAGAGCCCGGCAGCGCCTGGTGTTGGCAAACGGGTGACCTGGAGGCCACCGTAGTGGATGTAGTGAGCAACAGCGGCATTAAAACAGCTATTCTTGATGTCTCGTTTGCCTGCCACATGCCTGATTGTCTGGAGATGCCTTATAAGCCCAGAATCACGCAGGCCCTCGACGAGGTGGACCCGTCAAAGCCCACCTATCGCATGGGCGGCAATTCCTGCCTGAGCGGAGACTATGTGGGAGACTGGAGTTTTGAAGAGCCGCTCAAGCGCGGCGACCGCATTACCCTCGAAGACATGAACCACTACACCACCGTTAAAACCAATATGTTTAATGGTATCCAGCACCCGTCAATCCTGTATAAAAGGATTGACGGCACAGTGGAAGTGCTGCGTGAATTTGATTACATCGATTACAAAACACGGATGAGTTAATCTAGACATTCTAGATGGTCTAGAATATCATAAGTATTTAAGCATCAAGTGGTGATTACTTGCCGGAATAGGCGACGCCGTAGCCCACGAGGCGGTCGTAGCGCTCTCCCATGGGACGGTCAAAAACCGTAACCAAGTACTCGTTGACGGTTTCGTAATGGTCGCCTTCGATTCTTGAGGTCTGTCCTACTGATGTTCCGTCAGGTACCCAGAGGTACATGTAATTATATGCGCCTTGCTTGAGCAACAAGTCAGCGGTGTAGCAGCCACTGCTGGCGTCATACTGCATCAGAGCCTGATTCCCGGGGTATCCGTTCAAGAACTCCCCATAAAGCCACACATTACCACCATTCAGTTTCCCGTTGGTATTGAGCGTGAAATGGGTAATCATGTAGTCGGCCTCTAACGCGTTCTCACCGAAAGCCTCAGCATTGCGAATGGTGAACCGCCCGAACTGAGTTTTGTCATAAAGGTACTGCGTCTCGTTGCGCGGCTCATCGACCATGAGTATGGCATGATACATCGGCTCATAATAACGAATGGACTGTACACCCATGTTGATGTTGTGGGCAGCCACCGTCTCAAAACGGCGGAACTCGTTACCTGCAGGGAAGATGAGGTCGCGGTTATGGTCATAAGTGACATGATCGACACTGACCATCATGGGACGCTTAACGGTAACCGCATTGTCCATCCGGGAATTCTGGGTTACCACACAGGTAAACTCGTCATAGGGATCCTTGATCTGATTAGGCTTATAACGCACCTCAAATGAAACCTGCTGGAAGCGGTTATTGTACTCCACATCGGTTCGTGAGGTCACTTGAGGAAAGACTCCCACCCCACCCTCGCATACCGAAAAACGGGTCTGGAAGAGAATCTCGTCAGGATCATCCTGCTCATAGACCGAGAGCAGATAGTTTCCACTCACAAGCAGTTTCATATCGGCATTGGGAAGTGCAAACTGATAGTTATAATAGTGCACATAGGTTGCCTCGCTGGGTCTATAATCCTCGATGTCGGCATAGTTAAAGCCACTCACATATTCACTCTCCACCAGTTGTGACGGTTGCCAATCGGCATTACAATGAGTCACGCTGTAACGCAAGTAATGCACATCATAATCCAAATAGTCGAAGTTGACCAAGAGTCGGTCATCGCTGTTCATCATGAGCACTGGCGGGATGTACATGTTGCTGGCCAGGCACACCTTGAGGGAACGCACATTGTTGTCAAACACATGAGGACGCGTATCCACCTGATTTTGTGCCAGAGCAGCGGTCGCCAAGAGACAACACAGCAGAGATATGATGAGGCGATGTTTCATTGTTTAGCAAAATATATCGATTGGACTGAAAACGGCCGCAGAGGTTTAACGCAGCAACAGATAGATGATATAAGCCACATAGCAGGTAAAAAAGATGACACCCTCGACGCGATCCATCTTGTCCTTCTTGAATGTAAGCACCACCACAAACAGCATAATGGCAGCCAAGAGCATCACGGCGTAGTCCCAGTAATTGATACTTACAAAGGACAACGGCTTTACAGTGGAAGCCGTACCAAGAATGAACATCAGGTTGAAGAGATTGCTGCCAATCACATTACCCAGCGCCAGTTGGGGGGCCTTCTTGGTGGCGGCGATGATGGCCGTCACCAATTCGGGCAACGAGGTGCCCACAGCCACAATGGTAATACCAATGACCGCGTCACTCATACCCCATGCCGCAGCCAATTTTTTGGCACTGTCCAGGAACATATTACCACCATAAATGAGCAGCGCAAGCGAGCAGATGGCAATGGCCCAGAGAAGTACAGGATTCTTTCCTGTCAACGAGGAGGAAGCTTCCTCTTCGGCCTCCTCAAGCGCCTTCTTCGGGTCCTTACCTTTCTGAATGATTGTCCAGCCCATGTAACCAACGAAGAGAATCAGCAATACAATGCCGTCAAGTCGATTGAGCGTGTTCTCCTTGATACCGGGAACCAACGAATCGCTGGCGATGATCGTGACAAAGATTGTCGCCAAAATCAGGAACGGGATATCACGCCGCCGTTGCAAGCGCTCGATGGCAAAAGGACAAATCATTGCCGTGACACCCAGAATGAGAAAAATGTTGGCGATATTGGAGCCAATGACATTGCCCATGGCGATGTCACCACTGTTCTTGAGAGCGGATGATACCGACACAAACAATTCAGGGGCGCTTGTGCCGATGCCCACGATGGTCAAGCCAATGATAAAGTTTGAAATCTTGGTCCGTTGAGCAATGGCCACCGACGAGTCAACGAGATAATTAGCCGCCAACAGCAAAAGTCCCAAACCAACAATCAGAAACAGATAATCCATTTAAGTTCCTGGTTACTTGTATCTTATTTACCGTTTCTTACACACCTAAAACCTCACGCATAGCCGCCATGGCGTCGTTCAACCCCTGAGGATTGCGGCCGCCAGCCTGTGCGAAATGAGGCTGGCCGCCACCGCCGCCCTGGATGGCCTTGGCAGCGCCACGAACGATATTGCCGGCATTCTTGCCCGATTTGACGAGATCCTCGCTCAACATGACGGTAAGCATCGGCTTGCCTTCGTGCTCGGTCGCAGCGAGGAATGCGGTAGCTTCGGGACACTCGGCCTTCACGGCGAGCGCTACGCCCTTAACAATGTCAGGCAATCGACGGCCAGTAAGGGTAACGACTTTAATACCATTCACTTCGACGGCTTCAGCAACGAGCTGCTTACACAATATCGCGATGCGCTGCTTCATGAAATCATCGACCTGCTTCTTGAGCTCGGCATTCTCGCTGAGCGACTTCTGCAAAGCAGCAATGGCATCGGGCGCATTGTTGAGCATCTCCTTGACCTTAGCAAAGGTATCCTGGAATTGATCGAGCATATCCTCGACACGGACACCGGTAACAGCCTCGATGCGGCGGATGCCTGCGGCAATGCTGCTCTCACTAATGATGCGCACCATACCGATGTTGCCCGAGTTGGCCACATGCGTTCCACCACACAGCTCTACCGAGTCACCGTATTTGATGACGCGCACATGGTCACCGTATTTCTCACCAAAGAGCGCCATGGCACCCATCTGACGGGCCTCGTCGATGGGCATCTCGCGGTGCTCCTCACGAGGGATGGCATTGCGAATCATCTGGTTGGCCAGATGCTCGACTTGGCGGATTTCCTCGGGTGTCACCTTGCGGAAGTGGGAGAAGTCAAAGCGCAACGAGACGGGATCGACAAAGGAGCCTTTCTGCTCAACATGCGTACCCAGCACTTGGCGCAGGGCTGCATGCAACAAGTGGGTCGCCGTGTGGTTGCACTCGGTGGCATGGCGGGCCTTCAGGTCGATGGCAGCATGTAATGTGGCATTCACATCACTCGGCAATTTGGCCGTGATGTGCACGGGCAGGTTATTCTCGCGCTTGGTGTCAGTCACCTCGATAACCTCATCGCCCAATGTAAGGGTTCCGCGGTCACCCACCTGACCACCCATCTCAGCATAGAAGGGCGTGCGGTCCAGCACAATCTGGTAGAAGGACTTGTTCTTCTGGGTCACCTTGCGATAACGCAGAATGTTCACATCACACTCGGTGAGGTCATAACCCACAAACTCGGTCACGCCATCCTTGAGTTCAACCCAGTCGGTTGCCTCGACTGCAGCGGCATTGCGGGCGCGCTCTTTCTGTTTCTGCATCTCGACATTAAACTCCTCCTCATTGACCGTCATGCCATTTTCACGCAGGATAAGCTCGGTCAAGTCCAAGGGGAAGCCAAAGGTGTCATAGAGCGTGAAGGCCTCCTTGCCGTCGACAACGGTCTTGCCAGCAGCCTGGGTGTCGGCGATGACTTTCTCGATGAGCTTCATGCCCGTTTCCAGGGTGCGGAGGAACGCATCTTCCTCCTCCTTGGTGACATGCTTGATGAGGTCGGCCTGAGCAGCGATCTCAGGGTAAGCCTCGCCCATGCCATCGATGAGGGTGTCGATGAGGCGATACATGAACGCCTCGCGGAAACCTAAGAATGTATAGCCGTAGCGGACGGCACGGCGCAGGATGCGGCGGATGACATAACCTGCCTTGGCATTGCTGGGCAACTGACCGTCGGCCACCGAAAATGCGATGGTGCGCACATGGTCGGCCACCACACGCATAGCCACATCAACATCCTTATTAGTGCCATATTTCTTACCGCACATCTCGCCCAGCTTGCCGATGAGGGGCTGGAAGACATCAGTGTCATAGTTGGACTTTTTGCCCTGCAACACCATGCACAGGCGTTCCAGACCCATACCGGTGTCGATGACCTTGTTGGGCAGGGGCTCGAGTGAGCCATCCACCTTACGGTTGTACTGCATGAACACGAGGTTCCAAATCTCGATAACGAGAGGATTGTCCTTGTTGACCAACTCTGCGCCGGGCACGGCAGCTTTTTCCTCCTCGCTGCGCAGGTCGATGTGAATCTCACTGCACGGGCCACAGGGACCTGTATCACCCATCTCCCAGAAATTGTCATGGGCATTGCCGTTGAGGATGTGGTCCTTGGGCAGATGAGCTTCCCAGTACTTGGCAGCTTCATCATCCCGGCTCACGCCGATGCTGTCGTCACCCTCAAAGACTGTCGCGTAGAGCAGCTTCGGGTCAATCTTGAGCACATTGACCAGCAGGTCCCAAGCCCAATCGATTGCCTCTTGCTTGAAATA
>JAFZSS010000061.1 GCA_017619255.1 Muribaculaceae bacterium | reverse complement strand
CCTGGTAGCCTATGGCTTGCAGGTTCTCACTGTTGTACATGTACTCAAGGTGGCTTTGGCGCCAGCGACGGAATTGCTTACCCTCGGGGATAGCCTGCATAGCGGCAGCCACCTGGTAGTGGTAAGCGGGAATCGACCACCCGAAGAAGATGTTCGGGTCGAAGTCATAGCGGCGCATATCGTTCCAGATCTCATAGGAGAACATGAGCGCAAGACGCTTCTGCATGAGGATGTGACCCATGGTCAACTCGCCTTGGGTGCCGATACCGTTGTTCAGGAAGTTGTCGATGGCCTCGGTGGTTATCGGGGTGAACGACGGGCAGTCGGCGAGGGTGGGATCCTCGGCAATCCATACATTCAGTTTCTCATTCATCAGTTCGCAACTGGCCTGGATACCGGCTTTGTAGGCGGCGTAAGCGCCAGCTTTGTCACCCTTTTTGAAGAGGACCTCGGCCTTGATGAAGCAGCACTCGGCATAGGTGCCGATGTAGGTGGGCGAACTCACACGGGTGTAGAACGAGCCCGACTCAGCAGACTCAAACTTACCGCTACCGGCGCGGCAGTACAGGATGCTGGGATTAGCGAAGTAAACCGTGCAGTCACTGGTTCCTTCAACATAGACGGTATCACCAAAACGGGCCTCGTTGTAACTGTTGATCCAGAATCCATTACGACTATTAGAATTCGTTACATTATAACCCCAAGCTGCGCGTAGGGGGCCACCTTGGCTGTTGATGTCGCTGGCCATGTCAACGCCCAACGAACGACGCCACTTGCCATCGGCACTCCACTTGATTTCAGCGGGAGAGTTATCACTCTTGACAGAACGGGCCCAAGGAATGATATGGTCGGCACGGGGATCCTCTACACCCTTACCAGCAAAGTTGGTCAGGTTATCATAGAGCATTTTGGTGACCATATAACCCGCGTTCATACCGCAGACTGAGAACAGGGGCGAGTAGTCAATGGGTTCGTCCCATCCCAACTCGTCATGGACCGTGGTATCATCCGTATGATTCATGATGGTATTGTCGGCATTGCTTTGCATGGCTTTGTCAAGGCAAGCGAGAATCTCGTCGGCGTCATACTTGCCGTCCTTGTAGTTGCCGGCACCCTTCTTGATAAGCTTGTTCAGCCAACGGGCTTTCAAGAGATAGGCCAACTTTATCCATTTGTCAATGTCGCCATGGTTCCAGATATCGTTATTACCTAAAACAGGCAGAGATGGGTTCTGCGTTTTTGCCTGTTCTAGCAGATTGATTGCTTCCTCAATGTCATTAATGCACCCCAAGAAGATGGTTTTTCCGTTATCAAATTTGGGACGGGGGGCATCTTCAGGTAAAAAGGGGTATCTGTAAAAACCACCGGTGCCACAGCCCTTGGTGACTTCGCTATAAGGCATCTCACCATAGAGGTCGGTCATCGCCATGAAACCGTATGCTCTTATGACTTTGGCAACTCCAGCAAAAGCATAATTGCCAGCTCTGGTGGCCTGCCCGTATATATCGATGAGATTATCTTCAGGTATATATAGGCCATAAGACGCACCGTATGCCCCAACAAACCACCATTGATAAGGCGTAGTCACTTGATTCATTACTGGATACCAATAGGAAACATGCCAGTAGTTACCACCTCCGTTGTAGCGGGTCCAGTCTCCCATAGCCATTGACGCGCGCCATGCACCGAACTGCAATGCGCTGTTGGTGTAAAATTGAACCATTTTTAATTCTTCAGGATAGGTGTAAGAAATAGGGTCTCCTCTAAGAATCATATCAATGAGTTCAACGACATCAGTAATGTTAATGCTACCATCACCATCTATGTCGGCAGCCGTGTTTCCTGTTGTGTTGCCGCTCAGAAGTATATCGATAAGTTCAGTCACATCGGCAATGTTCACGGCATAGTCACCATCGACATCACCGTGAATAGTTTTTGCTTGCAGTGGCAGGGCACAAACTGCGATCAATAATAGACTGTAAAGAAATTTCATCGTTAGTATATGTTTAATTGTTGTTCAGCTGAATAGTTTTGGTTTAAAGTGGTATAGCTGTTCTTTTGAATTGTGGAATCGAAATTTTCAAGCCCGCTCAAAATCCTGATCGGTCTTCAACGACTCCCTCCTGATATCAAATTCCTCCATACCGACTACAAATTTAGATATAATTTCCGAATCCAACCCCGTCAACTAAAAGAAATCGCATTTTTCATTATCTTTGCAATCTCAAACGACCTTAAAGTCCTTAAGGACCCTAAGGACCTTAAAGACACTAACAATAAAACCAGATTTAATCATGGGCGACGAGAAACTGATTCGTCACAGCGGCAACTACCGCAAACTCCTCTCTTACCAAAAGACCGAGGTCATCTACGAGATGACCTACTACTTCTGCCACAACTATTTGAGCGGTAAAGACCGCACCATCGACCAAATGGTGCAAGCAGCGCGATCAGGCAAGCAGAACATCATCGAGGGCTGTGCTGCATCCGCCACATCAGCCAAGACCGAAATCAAACTCATAAATGTCGCCAAAGCAAGCCTTCAGGAACTCCTCGAGGACTATATGGACTATCTGCGGACTCGCGGCCACCGGCAGTGGGAGGAGAACTCAGTAGAGTGGAAGGCAATGAGAGAATTAGG
>JAFZSS010000060.1 GCA_017619255.1 Muribaculaceae bacterium | reverse complement strand
GTGAAAACCGACAACTGAAAACTTTTTCGTAACTTTGTAGCTTAATTCCAAATGAAGCGATACAGATGGCACAAGACCCGTTGAAAACGCCGATGATGAAGCAGTTCGTCGAGATGAAATCCAAGCATCCCGACGCGATACTGCTGTTCCGCGTGGGTGACTTCTATGAGACCTACCTACAGGATGCCGTCACGGCCAGCGAGATTCTGGGCATCACGCTCACCAGGCGCAGCAACGGCGCAGCCGCTGCGACCGAGATGGCGGGCTTCCCCCACCATGCACTGGACACCTACCTGCCCAAACTCGTGCGTGCCGGCAAGCGCGTCGCCATCTGTGACCAGCTCGAAGATCCCAAGCTGACCAAGAAACTCGTCAAGCGCGGCATCACCGAATTGGTGACACCAGGCGTGGTCGTGGGCGGTACGATGCTCGACCGCAAGGAGAACAATTTTCTCGCTGCGGTGCACTTCGGCAAGAAACTCATCGGCGTGGCGTTCCTCGACATCAGCACGGGCGAGTTCCTCACAGCCGAGGGCAACGAGGAGTATGTGGACAAACTGCTGGTGAACTTCTCCCCCAAGGAGGTGCTCATCGAGCGCAGCAACCGCCAGCGCTTCGCTGCCACCTTCTCATCACGCTACCTGACCTTTGACCTCGAGGACTGGGTATTCACCATCGAGTCGGCCAACGACCGACTGTTGAAGCACTTTGAGACCCAGAACCTCAAGGGCTTCGGCATCTCGAGCATGGACAACGCCATCATCGCCAGCGGCGCCATCCTCCACTACCTCGACATTACCCAGCACACCCAGTTGGGACACATCACCCACCTGTCGCGCATCGAGGCCGAACGCTATGTGCGACTGGACAAGTTCACCATCCGCAACCTGGAACTCGTGGCGCCCATGAACGACGACGGCAAATCGCTGCTCGATGTCATCGACCGCACCATCTCGCCGATGGGAGGACGCATGATGCGCCGCTGGGTGCTCTTCCCCCTGCAGGATGTCAAGGCCATCAACCGCCGCCTCGATGTGGTGGAGCATTTCATGCGCGACCCCGACGGACGCGAACTGGTCAAGGAGCGCATGGAGCTCATCGGCGACCTGGAGCGACTCACTTCCAAGGCCGCCGTGGGACGCATCACACCGCGCGAACTGGTCCAGCTCAAGAATGCACTGCAGGCCATTGAGCCCATCAAGCAATACTGCGCACAGTCGTCTTGCGAGGTGCTGCGCAACCTGGGCGAACAGTTGAATCCCTGTGCCTTGATACGCGACCGCATCGAGCGTGAGATCAACCCAGACGCCCCCAACCAGACCAACCGCGGCAACATCATCTGCCGAGGCGTGGATGCCCAGCTCGACGAACTTCGCGACATCTCATGCAGCGGCAAGGACTACCTGGTGGCGATGCAACGCTCGCTGAGCGACCAAACTGGTATCCCCAGCCTGAAAATCGCCTACAACAATGTGTTCGGCTACTATATAGAGGTGCGCAACACCCACAAGGACAAGGTGCCCGAGGAATGGATTCGCAAGCAGACGCTGGTCAACGCCGAGCGCTATGTCACCCATGAACTCAAGGAGTATGAAGAGAAAATCCTGGGCGCCGAGGAGAAAATCCTGATTATTGAGGGTCGCCTGTTCAACGAACTGGTGACCGCTGTGACCGAGTATATCCCCGCCATCCAGAACGACAGCGCCATCATCGCGCAGCTCGACTGCCTCAATGCCTTGACGCGCGTGGCGATGGAAAACCGCTACAACCGTCCCGTGCTGGACGACAGCCTCGACATCGATATCGCCATGGGACGGCATCCCGTCATCGAGTGCCAGCTGCCCCCAGGCGAAACCTATGTGCCCAACAGCATCCGCCTGAGCAACGACGACCAGCAGATCATCATCATCACCGGTCCCAACATGGCGGGTAAATCGGCACTGCTGCGACAGACGGCACTCATCACCCTGATGGCACAGATGGGCAGTTTCGTGCCGGCCGAGCAGGCGCGCATCGGTGTGGTGGACAAGATTTTCACCCGTGTGGGCGCCAGCGACAACATTTCGCTGGGCGAGTCCACCTTCATGGTCGAGATGACCGAGGCCGCCGCCATCCTCAACAACATGAGTCAGCGCAGCCTCATCCTGTTCGACGAGTTGGGGCGCGGCACGAGCACTTATGACGGCATCTCCATCGCTTGGAGCATCGTCGAACACATCCACGAACATGCCGCACGCCCCAAAACACTCTTCGCCACCCACTATCACGAGTTGAACGAGATGGAGAAGTCCTTCAAGCGCATCGTGAACTATAATGTCAGCGTCAAGGAAATTAACGGCAAGGTGGTTTTTGTGCGACAGTTGGTCAAGGGAGGCAGCGAACACAGTTTCGGTATCCATGTCGCCAAACTCGCCGGCATGCCACCCACCATCGTCAAACGGGCTAACGAGGTGCTCAAGCAACTCGAGACCAACAACCGCAACGACGCTGCCATCACCAAGGACCTGGGCGATGTCGCCAGCAGCCGCTCGGGCTATCAGTTGTCTATCTTCCAGCTCGACGACCCGGTGCTGAGTCAAATACGCGACGAAATCCTCACCATCGATATCAACAACCTCACGCCCATGGAGGCCCTCAACAAGCTCTACGACATCAAGGGCATCCTCACAGGCAAAAAAGAACGATAGAACAGAAACTACGGATTTCGCTAATTAAACTAATAGGCTTACGCATTCAATTATAGCGAATTAAACTAATCAGCATGTTAATCTATCCGAATGAATCATATAAAATTATCGGGTGTATGATGAGGGTTCATCGTGAGTTAGGATGCGGATTCTTGGAGAAAGTTTACCAGGAAGCTTTAGAACGCGAATTCATTACTGAGGGAATTCCATTCCAAAGAGAAGTCAATTTAAAGATATACTATCGAGGAGTTCCTTTACAGCAAGATTATATCGCTGATTTTGTGTGCTACGACAAGATTATTGTCGAATTGAAGGCCATCAGCAAGTTATCAGATATAGAAAAAGCCCAAGTCATCAATTACCTGAAAGCTACAGGATATGAATTGGGAATCCTTGCCAATTTTGGCGAAGCCAGTTTAAAAACAGAGCGTTTCTGCAATATTAAAATAGCACCTAAATAATAGATTGTTGAAGGCAATCTGTGTAATTAGATAAAAATATGAATGCGGATGCCTTTAGTGATATTCGTGTAATTCGTAGTTTAATGTAACGACATATGAATCGGAAAGATTTTGAAATCATGGCGCCCGTGGGCTCCTGGGAATCGCTCTATGCCGCTCACCAGGGCGGTGCAGATGCCATCTACTTCGGCATCGAGGGCCTGAACATGCGCTCCCGCTCCAGCGTCAACTTCACGCTCGAGGACCTGCGCACTATCGCCGAGTGGTGCCACGAGCACGGCATGAAAAGTTACCTTACGGTCAACACCATCGTCTATGACGAGGACATGGAGTACATGCGCCAGATTGTCACTGCGGCACGCGATGCCCAGGTCAGCGCCATCATCGCCAGCGACATGGCGACTATCATGTTCGCTC
>JAFZSS010000059.1 GCA_017619255.1 Muribaculaceae bacterium | reverse complement strand
CGACCCGATGAAGACCAAACAGCTCAACAAGGGCATCGAGCAGCTGATGGATGAGGGCGTGGCCCAGATGTTCGTCAATCAGTTCAACAACCGCAAAATCATAGGTACTGTGGGGCAACTGCAGTTCGAGGTCATCCAGTACCGTCTGCTGCACGAGTATGGAGCCCAGTGCCGCTGGGAGCCCATCCACCTGTACAAGGCCTGCTGGATTGAGAGCGACGACGAGGATGCGCTCGACGCCTTCAAGAAACGCAAGCACCAATTCATGGCGCTTGACCGTGAGGGCCGTGATGTGTTCCTTGCCGACAGCAACTATGTCTTGCAAATGGCACAGCAGGACTTCCCGAAAATCACCTTCCACTTTACCAGCGAATTCTAAATTATCGATAGTCATGGAAAGATTGAAAAGACTATATGAGCAATATGTGGGCAGCGAGCCTACCGAGATTGTCTTGATGGATAAGGCCGGTTCCAACCGCAGTTATTACCGCCTGCACGGTGAGCGCTCTATTGTGGGCGTCATCGGCGAGTCTCGCGAAGAAAATGATGCGTTCATCTATATGTCGCAACACTTCCGCGAGCAAGGTTTATCAGTCCCTGAGGTCTTCGGCGTGAGCGACGACCACATGGCCTATATACAAGAGGATTTGGGGAAGAAGCCGGAGAACATCCTGTGGAATAAAATCCGCCGCAGTTCCATCACCCACGCCTTCACCAGCGACGAGAAAGAGTTGCTGCGCCGCGCCTTGCGAGACCTGGTGGACATTCAGTTCCGCGGAGGACAAGGGTTTGACTATAATCACTGCTATCCCGCCAAGTGCTTTGATGAGCGCTCCATCAAGTGGGACTTGAACTATTTCAAGTACTGCTTCCTCAAGGCCACAGGCGTGGTGTTCAATGAGGACAAACTGGAAAATGACTTTGAACGCCTCACCCAAGACCTGCTCGCCGTGCCCAGCGACACATTCATGTACCGTGATTTCCAATCTCGCAACGTGATGCTCGTGGGTGACGCCGACAAACCTGCCGAGTGCAAATTGGCGTTCATTGATTTCCAGGGTGGTCGTCGCGGCCCGTTCTACTATGACGTGGCATCGTTTGTATGGCAGTCACGCGCCAAGTACCCCGAGGACTTGAAAAAAGACCTTGTAGAGGCCTATATGCTGAAACTCAAGCAATACCTGCCTGACCTCGACGAGAAGCAGTTCCATGAGAGCCTCAGGCTGTTCGTGCTGTTCCGCACGCTGCAGGTGCTGGGTGCTTATGGTTTCCGCGGTTACTTTGAGAAGAAACCCGACTTCATGAAGAACAGCATCGTGCCCGCCGTAGCCAACCTGCGCCGTCTCGTCTCCACTACCAAGTTTGACAAGTATCCGTACCTGATGCGGATCATCGACGAGTTGGTCAATCTCAAGGATTTCGTGAGCGAAGAAAAGGCGCTTACTGTCAAGGTGATGAGTTTTGCTTACAAGAAAGGCATTCCCCACGATGCATCGGGCAACGGTGGCGGTTTCGTGTTTGACTGCCGTGCATTGAACAATCCGGGCAAGTATGACAAATACAAGGCTTTTACCGGTCTTGACGCCAATGTCATTGAGTTCCTGCAGAAAGAGAGCACCATCGACAAGTGGCTGGAGCATGTATACGCCCTCGTTGACGAATCGGTGGAGCGTTATGTCAAACGCAACTTTACCGACCTGATGGTGTGCTTCGGTTGCACGGGTGGCCAGCACCGCTCGGTCTATGCCGCCGAACACCTGGCCGAACACATCCACGATAAGTTTAATGTGCGTGTCGAGCTCTCACACCGTGAGCAACCCGACCACGAGCGCACCCTTAATCCGGTTGACCGTCAATGAAAGCGCTGATTTTTGCTGCGGGATTGGGCACACGCCTGCGCCCGCTAACCAACGACCGCCCCAAAGCAATGGTCGAAATCGCCGGCAAACCCATGTTGCAGCATGTCATTGAGCGTGTGGCGGCAGCGGGATTTGATGATATCACCATCAACATCCACCACTATGGGCAGATGATTATCGACTTCCTGGAGAAAAACAATAACTTTGGGTTAAACCTGCACATCAGCGACGAGCGTGGACTGCTACTCGACACGGGTGGCGGCATCCTCAAGGCGCGCCAGTGGCTGGACGGCGACGAACCGTTCCTGGTTCACAACACCGACATCATCAGCACGCTGGACCTGAAGGCTTTTTACGACTACCATGTTGAGCATGATGCCATGGTGACCATCCTCGTGAAAGAACGCCAGACACAGCGCTATTTCCTGTTTGACGAGAACGACCGCTTGTGCGGCTGGACCAACAAGGCAACCGGCGAGTTCAAAC
The DNA here is from genome assembly GCA_017619255.1 of Muribaculaceae bacterium. Taxonomy (GTDB): domain Bacteria; phylum Bacteroidota; class Bacteroidia; order Bacteroidales; family Muribaculaceae; genus Sodaliphilus. Next base: position 4,555 of record JAFZSS010000059.1, on the reverse strand, counting down.
CCGATGCCGAGAAACTGAAAGGCCGGAACCTGCGGGAATTGGCATTCGGTGGGCTGCACATCATCTCGCCACGCATCTTCCCTGAGTTGGAGCGTTACCATCGTCGCTGTGGCGAGGATAAGTTCTCCATCGTACCGTTCTACATCGGCATGTGTACTCATCACCTGATCCACGGCTACCATCCCGACAGTGACTACAAGTGGCTGGATATCGGCAAGCCCGAGACGCTCGCTCAAGCACAGGAGCTACTGTCGCCTGGCATTTCATCAACTCATTAAGCAGCCACAAAGACGCTAGTTTTATTAAACTTTTAGTGCGTTCATCCATCTAATTCATGTTCTATTGACAAAACTAGAAACTAGAAATAAAATGAAAAGAACTATCATCATCGCAGCCATTATGCTGCTCGTTGCAGGAACCGTTTCACTCGATGCCCGCACCAAGGCCAAGACCAAGAAGGCCAACAACACAACCCAGGTCATCTACACTGGTGAAATCGCCAAGAAGGTCATCGGCTATAATGGCACTACCCCTCTGAACATCACTGTCAAAAACGGGGTTATTGAGAAAATCGAGGTACTCGACAATCAAGAGTCGCCGGGTTACCTCAAGCGTGCCAAAGACAAGGTGCTGCCACAGTATATCGGCAAGACCGTTGCCGAGGCCAAGAAGCTTAAACCCGACATCGCCACCGGTGCCACCTATACCAGTGAAGCCATCATCAAGAACATCCAGATGGGCCTCGAGAAGGTGAAATCCACTACCGCGACCAAGAAAAAAGCGACAACCAAAAAGAAAGCATCCAAGAAGCGCCGCTGATCATTCTGCACAATAGATGAAGAGTTATCTGGAACTGAAGGTGCCTATCAGGTATGAGGATTCCTGGTTCAGGGAGTTACGTGACCTGTTAGATGGCGTGAATATCCGTTGGCAACATGGATATTACCACATCACGCTGGCCTTTCTGGATTTTGCCCCTGACAATGTCAATCTGGTGCCTGGCCTGACCAGGATTCTTGAGGATGCCATGCCGACGGTCATCACATTTGACCAACTTGACGCCTTTGCTTCTGGCGCGAGCAGGCAGGTCATACACCTCACCACGACCGATGCGCCTAAAGATTTTCTTGCTCTAGTCGAGGATGTGAGGCGATACTTCACGGCCGAGGGCTGTGTCATCCAATCTGGCTTTCGCCTGCATGTCACCTTGGGCAGGGTGCAGGATTCAAGGATGAATGTGCGCAAGCTCAAAGACATCATCAGTCAGGTGGATTTACCCACATTCACGATGGAACTAGCCCATCTCGAGTACCGCGTATTCCGCGGCAAGACGCTCGGCTTATGGCAGTTACAAGGCTGAATGTGAACGAGCGCTACCGATAGGGCGTCATATTCCAGGATTATTTAAGAAATAAGCCGCTGAGTCTTATGTGACTCAACGGCTTTTGTTTCTCTAAACTCGAGCGCTATTACTCGGGATTGGTCGTTATCTCATAAATCACCTTGGCGGCTTCGGCAACGGTCTCAATGGGTGAGCCTGCAGGGATGATGCTCTCGGTCGATGCCATGTCAGGATTAGCGTACTGATCAATGATCTCGCCGTCCTCGCCATAGACCGACACCTGCACGATATTGAAGTTGTTCCAGTCATCGGTGAACTTATAGAGAGTCAGCTTATAGGCCACGGTCTTGTCATAGCCACGGTCACGGGTATAGTAGTCACGGGACTCGGGCAGGTCAAACGAGTTACGCACCCACACGAGGAAGCTCTTGCCGTTATCGGTAGTGGATATCTCGGGGCTTACTGAAAGGGTTTCGCCGCCATCAGACAGCACATCAAACCAGTCGGTAGCGTGGGCAACGGGGGCGGCCAGCATCAGCGCCATCAGCGCCATGAGTTTCAAAAAGAATTTCTTCATTGTCTATCGATATTTTTATATGTTCTGTGGGGGCAAAGGTATATATTTTTCGGGTTTCTTCGCCAGAATTAGAAATTTTTCACAATCATTTTCCTGAAAAGTTGCCCAAAACCGATTATTCCTCTCCCTTTTTCAATAAAAAGTCGAAATTCCGCCTGAAAAACTTGCACAAATCACACAAAGAAGTTAACTTTGCAGCAATATGATACTTTTTTCCTAGCAAGGCAGCTTCGTCGTGAGACGAGGCGCTTTTTTTTGTTCAATCCCGTATCGTTGGGGCTAAGAACTGCCGACATTCAGCAGACGCCCCTCACGCAGCAAGAGCCGGTAAGACATGGGGTTCTCTTGCATAGTCACCACGAGCCGGTAAGGAGTTTTGAGATGAGTGAGGTCACATCAGAGATATCGATGAGGCCATCGGCATTGATATCGGCCCCGGTGGAGCAACCGCCACTACCGGTAAGCAGATAATTGATCAGCATGGTAACATCGCTGATGTCGACAGTGCCGTCATGGTTCACATCGCCGAGTTGGTCACCCTGTTCGTCACCAAACAACACCACATGCTGGCTCCTGCTCCAAGAGCCGACGGAGCCATCGATGTACCGCGCCTTGACACGAAAATAGAATGCGCCGCCGGCAGTAAGTCCGGTAAACATGTAACTATGCCCGGTAAGTCCTGTGACGAGACGGTAACTGTCGTCGCCCTCCTCCTGAATGTCTCGCTGGGTGAGCGCCTCGTTCTCTCCGGCATATACCTGAATATTCTGGAAAACGGGATAACCACTCTTGCCGGCAATGGTCATCTGGTCAATTTCATTGCAATCAATGACAGCGACATACTGTGTGAAGTCCGTTCCTGCCGGAGCAGTTATTTCCACCTCATCGGCGCCGGTGGACACAGTAAAGCGAGAGGAGCTTTGAGCCATAGCCGACTTTGCCATCACCACGACCGTTACCTTATCGTAACCCGACAAGTCATAGACTGGAGTCATGAACGAACTCTTGTTGTTGATTGACACTCCTCCATTCTCACACCACAGGCCGTTACCTGCAAATGTCCAGCCGTCGGGCAACAGTGTCTGGGGATTGTCAGCAAGGTTTGTGGCATCCTCACTGATGTCACTCCAGTCCGCTTCTCCGATAAGGGTATATCCCGGCTTGGTGTTTACCTCAACCGTATAACTCTCGACATATTTGGCTGCTGTCTCATCAGTCCAGTCGGCACGGAATCCCGTCAACCTGATGTAAGCGCTGTCGGCAGGCAACATCACGGGAGTGAACACATCCAGTACGGCATCTCCCGAGAGTGCTATCGTCACATCATCGGCATCGGGGCTGCTCAGGGTGACAACAGCCGTGTGATGTCCCACCTCAAGCGGCGAATATGTAACCGTGACCACTTGGCCTGAATCTGCATTCTCCATTGCAATACTTGAAACATCTAGCGAGAACGATCCACTCTCGTCGGTGAGCGTCATCGTCACACCACCAGTCAAGCATTTGCCACGGACAATGAAAGAGTCGGCACTACTCTGATCCACGAAGGCCGCCATGTTGAGCTGATATGGTGTCGCCATGATCGTGGGAGTGGTAATGGGAGGCTGCAGGCCAATCAACATCTGTTGCTCGATATTGAATGAGTAGTTCTTGTAGCTGAAGGCGTTCAAGGCGAAATCCCCATTGCCTATTCCGCTCCATCCCCAGTTGACATGATAGGTATTGGTGCCCTCGTTATAGCCATCGACATTGAAGGCATGTCCACTCCATCCCTGCTGGCTGTCATAGTCAAAGGCGCAATAGACCACCGGTCGTCCTTCAAACAGTTCCGTCTGCAGCATCTCGGCCCACTGCTGGTCGGTATAGAACTGTTGCATTTCGTTACCGAAAGCATCGGCCATGGATTTCATGACGATGTCTGTTTCCTCGTCATAGCCAAAGAACTTTGCCGCACGAAGGATATCGCTCCCTTGTGCTCCGCTGCCGTCAGGGCTATAGCTCATGTGCTCGACCTGCCCGACATAACGCATCAGCCATGCGACGGCCTCTCCCTGCTCGGTGGTATACTCACCCTCATTATACTCGTCCAGCATATTGTCCCAGTCAAATGTTGTTGAGGTCAAGGCAGGGACGATGGATCCGCTATATGTATTGATGTAAGAAGGCACATCAGGCGTTGGCTGGGTGGGATATCTCCAATAATAGAACACCATTGAAAGCGATGTGGCAGGACAGCCTGTCAGACTAAGTTCGCCATCAACAACGGGGCAGAAAGTATTATAGGGTTCAGCCTGATCCCACAGAGCCGTCAACATCGGGTGAACGGTTGGAATTGACCTTCGCTGGCTGATCTGAGGTCTCTCAACGACCAATTCCGGGTTATCCTTCAGGAACTCCAGTTGTTTCTTATAGGTGCCAAGCCAAAAGCGCATATTCTCAGGCATCCGTTTCATGTCCAGGGGGCGGTCACCATAAGCAAGAATTTGCTGGGCACGATCGTCACCGGCGACAATCACGAAGCCTTGGTCACTATTGAAGATATAGTAAAGCGGCTTATCGGCTCGCGTGCTGCTAGGCTCAGCATATAACAATGAGACGACACCATACTGCTGCCCGGCAATGCGATGACCATCAGG
>JAFZSS010000058.1 GCA_017619255.1 Muribaculaceae bacterium | reverse complement strand
GGCTCACTGCCATATTGCTTGTCATCCTGACCGTTTCACCCCTGGTAGCACAAGAGGTGGAATGGAGCATCGACGCGACCGTGCTGCTCAATAACCGCGAGGGCGGTGATGAGTACACACCCGACCAAACCTTCATGTTCACACGATTGGCGCCTGAAATCGGTGTCTCGCTATTTGACGGCAAGCACCAGCTCAAGGGTGGTGTTGTGTGGTATCAGCCAATGAATGACGACATGAGCGGCTACAAGGTGCTGCCCACGCTCTACTACCGCTACAACCGTGAGGACGGGTGGCATGTGACGACGGGCATGTTCCCCCGCTCGCTCATGGTGGAACGGGCGCCACGCTACATGTGGAGCGACTCGCTGGACTATTGCCAGCCCAACATGCGCGGCATCATGACACAGCTCATCAAATCCGCCGGCTACGCCGAGCTGGCTGTGGACTGGCGACAGTTGCAAACCGATGACAGGCGTGAGGCCTTCGCGGCCATACTCAACACCGACTGGCGCGTGACGGGCCCCTTCAGGCTGGGTGCACATCTGCAATACAGCCACCTGGCCATGTCGCGCTTCCACGATGAGAGCCAACATGTCAACGACGACTTCATCATCAACCCCATGGCCGGACTGGATTTCTCACACCGTACCGCGCTGGACTCGTTGCGTTTTAACGCAGGAGCCATCATCGCCATGGAGCGTGACCGCGGTGACATGCATTGGCACAAACCCGCCGGACTGCTCGTCACTGCAACAGCACGCTGGCGATGGATACAACTCGACGAGTCATTCTACACCGGGCAAGGACTCATGCCGCTCTACCCCATCCACGGCAGCCAGCTTAACCTGGGCGACCCGTACTACAGGCACAAGACCTACAGCCGAACCGACCTTATCGCCCACATCGTGAGCAACCGCTATGTGGACATGACAGCATCGCTGGTATTCCATGCCACCGAAAAAATGACAGGCTTTTGGCAACAAATCGCCTGCCGCTTCTACCTTGACAACCGACTGTGGAAACGCCACAGCAATCCTAACCATCTCTAAAGTCTAAAAGATATGGATCCTCTCTATAACCTGGGTGTCGCCACCTACCGCAACGCCGTCAGATTGGCGGCAACCCGCAGCCGTAAAGCCAAACTGCTCATCCGGGGACAGCGACGCTGTTTCCGCACCCTGCAGCGCAAACTAGACCCTGCGGGCGGCTACATCTGGATTCACGCCTCATCACTGGGCGAGTTTGAACAGGGAAGGCCCTTGATCGAAAGAATCAAACGCGAGCAGCCTGATGCCCGCATCCTGCTCACCTTCTTTTCTCCCTCGGGCTACGAGGTGCGCAAGAATTTCAGCATGGTGGACACGGTGGTCTATCTCCCCTTTGACCTGCCCGGCAATGTGAAGCGTTTCTTAGACCTGGTCAAGCCATCGATGGCCATCTTTGTCAAGTATGAATTCTGGGGCAACTACCTGAGCGCCCTCAAGCGTCGCGGCGTGCCCACCTACATCATCTCGGCCATCTTCCGCCCAAGCCAGATTTTCTTTAAGCCCTGGGGCGGCCTGTTCCGTAAAATGCTCAAGTGCTTCAACACCCTGTTTGTGCAGAATGAGCAATCACGCGAACTGCTGGCAGGCATCGGCATCGACAATGTGGTAGTGGCTGGCGACACGCGCTTTGACCGTGTGGCCGATGTGCGTGCTGCGGCACGGGAGTTTCCCTTGGTCGCCAAGTTTGTCGAGAAATCCAAGTTCACCCTGGTCATGGGCAGCTCGTGGCCACCTGACGAGGACATCGTCATCCCCTACTTCAACGCTCACCGCGAGATGAAACTCATCATCGCGCCCCACGAGTTTGACCGCCACCGCTTGCATGTGCTCATGTCCAAACTGGCGCGTCCCGCGCGTTTCTACAGTGAGGCCACGGCCAAGAATATCGAGAGCGCCGACTGTCTCATCATCGACAGTTTCGGACTCCTCTCGTCACTTTACCGCTACGGCCAGGCGGCCTATGTGGGCGGCGGCTTCGGTGCCGGCATCCACAACATCAACGAGGCGGCCGTCTATGGCATCCCCGTCATCTTCGGCCCCAAGCACCATAAGTTCCAGGAAGCCAGCGACCTCATCACCCTCGATGGTGCCATGAGCATCCACGACGCCGACTCCTTCTCGGCCGCGATGGACCCCTTACTGGAGAACGAGCCGCTACGCCTCAAGTGCGGACACACCGCTGGTGAATATATCCAGTCCCACCTGGGCGGCACACAACTCATCTACGACATGATCATGGGATCTAAAGATGCCCCCGATGACAACGCCACTAATAAAAGCGAACACCTATAACTCAACCAAATAACTATTACTTACCGATATGAAAAAGTTTTTTACAGTATTTTTGTTGATAGCTGCCTTGTTGATCCCATTGGGCGCAGCGGCCTATGACTTTGAAGCCGGAGGTATCTATTATAATATCACTGGCAGCAACACCGCGAGTGTGACCTATAAGGACACCAATTACAATTGCTACAGCGGAACGGTGAGCATCCCGTCAACCGTCACATCAGGCGGTGTGCAGTACACGGTAACTTCCATTGGCCGTTTTGCTTTCAGGGCAAACCCCAACCTCACCGCGGTCAACATTCCCAATAGCGTAACGACGCTTGAGTATGCCTCGTTTTATCAGTGTACCGGGTTGACCTCGATGTCTATCCCCTCCTCGGTCACTCTGCTTGAGCAATTTGTTTTCCGCAATTGTTCGTCATTGACCCAAGTCACCTTCGCCAATCCCAATACGGAAATCTGGGCCCAGGCGTTTCAGTACTGCACTTCATTGACTGATGTGACATTACCCCAAGCGCTGGAAAACATAGGGGCTGGTCTTTTCTATGGTTGCACAGCCCTTGAGCACATAGATATTCCAAGCACGGTGACAAGCATCTATATGTATGCCTTCTACAATTGCGTCAACCTGGCGGAAATCAACATCCCTGACGCCACCGTTGACATTGCCACCGATGCTTTTGAAAACACGGCCTGGTATGACAATCAGCCCGATGGAGTAATCTATGCAGGCAAGGTAGCTTTCGGCTATAAAGGTCAGATGCCCAGCAATACTAACATCACCCTCGCCAGTGATACACGAGCTATTGGAACCGCAGCGTTTAACGGACAGGATAATCTTGCCGGAATCACTATCCCGGCCAGTGTCTGTCATGTTGGATTGAACTGCCTGGGCGATTGTGAGTCCTTAACAAGAATCACAGTAGAAAGCGGCAACACGACCTATGATTCACGCAACAACTGCAACGCCATCATTGAGACAGCCTCCAACACCCTGGTCGCCGGTTGCATGAACACCGTCATTCCCAACACGGTCACGGGCATCGGCTCGTATGCCTTCAATTATTGCACGGGATTGACCGAAATCAACCTGCCCAATTCCATTACCACAATTGGTGAACGGGCTTTCAGGGGATGCATTAGATTGACCAGCATCACGATTCCCGCATCAGTCAACAGCATTGGAGCGACCATTTGCTCAGAGTGCTACAACCTGAAGACCATGAAGGTTGCCAACGGCAACACCACCTACGATTCCCGCAACAACTGCAACGCCATCATCGAAACGGCCACCAACACCGTGATTGCCGGATGCGCCCACACGGTCATCCCCGATGGTATAACGACCATTGGCGATCACGCCTTCTATGGCCAATTTAACATGACATATGTCGTTATCCCCGCAACGGTGACTTCAATCGCTAACTACGGCTTTCAGCTCCAATCTGAATATTACAACCAGTTGAAGACCACGATATGCAAGGCCGTGACTCCGCCAGCCATGACTGGAACAAGCTTCCATTACATCAGTTATGAGCAAGGAGTCCTCTATGTTCCCAGGGCAAGCATATCCGCTTATCAGAACGACGAGTGGTGGGGACGCTTTGTGGACATCCGCGCCATTGAGGACCTGAAGAACGGAGATGTCAATGACGACGGCAACATCGACATCAGCGACGCTACCACGCTCATCAGCTATCTCCTGAACGGGGATGTGAGCGCCATCAGGATATACAATGCCGACTTCAATCAAGACGGCACTGTGGACATCAGCGACGCGACAAGATTAATCAGCTTCCTGCTCAACGGCTATTAAACCTCGACAAACCGTCCACGACATCAACGCCAATATTAACAGCGACTGCATTCCTGACCCGATAGGCAATCTATCCGAACCGACTCAGGAATGCAGTCGCTCAATTTCCAGTGGCTGTAGTAATCAATTGCGCTATTCAAATTGTGCTCTCACAGCGTGAAGAAAAATCAAAAAAAAACGCAAAATCGTTGAATATTAGCGGAATTTGATATACCTTTGTGGCGCTTTAACGAAAAAATCAGGAGATGGTAGATGCTTTGAAGTTGAAAATCAAGACCTTACCATTTGGCACTCATACGGTTGAATGTCATCTGGACGAGTCGTTTTTCAATCAGGAAGAGCAGACCGAGGTGCGACGCGCCGATGTGGATGCCACCATCGAGGTGACCCGCAAGAGTGAGAACACCTACCACCTGGAGATCTCGTGCAACGGAACAGTGACAATACCCTGTGACCGCTGCCTCGAGAATCTGGATTTGCCGGTGGATGTGGACTATAGCCTGAATGTGGAGCAAATGGGCACCGAG
>JAFZSS010000057.1 GCA_017619255.1 Muribaculaceae bacterium | reverse complement strand
TCCAACGCAACGCTCACAGTTCCCTCGACAGCACTGAACGACTATAAAACAGCCGATATATGGAAAAATTTCTCTAACATTGTCGGCAGGGAGTATGACTTCGTCTATAACAACATTTACTATAGAATCACGGGGCCCAACACCGCTGAGGTCACCTACAAGGACAAAAACTACAACAGCTACAGCGGCAGCCTCACCGTTCCCTCGACAGTCACCCACGAGGGCAAGGCTTATACCGTGACGGCCGTGGGTCGTACAGCCTTCTACAAATGCTCGGCATTGACTTCAGTGAGCTTGCCCAGCACGATTCAAACCATCGATTACGGTGCATTCTGCGATTGCACGGCATTGACTTCTCTCACCGTTCCAAGCGGTGTGACCACACTGGGCGAATTCTGTTTCATGAGATGCACATCATTGACAAGCATCTCCCTGCCCAACGGCATCACCAGCATTCCCCGCCAATGCTTCACTTACTGCGGATCACTGCAATCAATCACCATTCCTAGCTCAGTGGAGGAGATTTCCTATTACGCATTTTATCAGTGCACCAACATGGCGTCAGTGACTATCCAGAATGGTGTCAAGAGCATTCTCTATACAGCTTTTGGGGATTGCTTTTCGTTGGAAACCGTGTCGATTCCGGCCAGCGTGACTACTATCGAAGAGTCGGCATTCGGTGGTTGTCAAGCGATGATTGCCTATTATGTCAACAGCGGCAACACCCACTACTGTTCACCAGACGGTGTGCTTTACACCGCCGACATGAGCACGCTGCTGGCCTACCCCAACATGAGAGGCACCTATTATCAGATTCCCGCCGGTGTCGACACCATCGGCATTTCGGCATTTAAGGATTGCAACAACCTCCAACAGGTGACACTTAACAACGACCTGAAGACGATAGCAGACCTCGCCTTCTGGGGCTGCAATCAACTCACAGAAATCGTCATCCCCGCCAGCGTGGACAGCATCGGACAAAGCGCTCTGGCCTACTGTTCGGCACTGAAACACATCACGGTCGACAAGAGTAACCAAAGTTTCATGACTGATGACGGCGTGCTGTACACGATTGACGGAAAACAACTCATCCAGTACCCCTGTGCGAGACCCGACAAGCATTATTCGGTGCTGAACACGACCGAGAAAGTCTTGGACCGCGCATTTAGATCGGCTAACTGCCTAAAATCGGTTTACCTGCCGACAAGCCTCAGGACTGTAGGCTGGCAAGCATTCTACCAGTCGTCCCTGGAGCGTCTGGTCATCGATGAGGGATTGACAACCATCGAGCAGAATGCATTTGCAGAATGTCCTAACCTGAAGTCAATCCATCTGCCCTCTACACTGACCAACATTGATACCTGGGGATTCCAGTCAGACTTTGAAGTGGCTGAAATCACTTTTGCCGGCACGACTCCGCCCACTATTGGTGAAGATGCATTCTATTATGTCGGCGATGATCCTGTCACCATCTACGTGCCCGCCGGCGCCAGCAGCGCTTATGCCAGCCATGACTGGAATTCAAATGGTTTCACCTTCACCCTTAGCGAAATCTCCCCGCTGGAGACCGGCACTACCTTCACGGTGGACAGCCTCAACTACCAGACGACCGACGCCAACCTCAATACCATGGTAAGCGGTGTGACCAGCAAGAACCTCATAGACCCGGGCATCCCGCCCAAGGTGTCCTATCAGGGTAACCTGTGCACCGTGACCCTGCTTGCCGACCACGCGCTGGCCAACAGCACCAAGATGGTGCGCGTCGAGGTGCCATTCACAGTGGAGAAAATCGACAGCTACTGCTGCTATGGCAGCGGCAAGGTTGAGAAACTGACCCTGCACGAGGGCCTCAAGCAAATCGGCAGTTTCGCTTTCTCCCACATGACCCGGCTTGCCAATGTCACCATTCCCGCATCGGTCGACAGTATTGCCTGCGATGTTTTCACCTATGACCTGAGCCTCAACGCCATCAATGTTGCAAGCAATAACACCAAATACACCAGCGTAGACGGCATCCTATTCTCCAAGGACAAGAAACGCCTTCATGGCTTTGCCGATGGATACGGCCCGCAATATGCTGTTCCCGAAGGAACCTTAGTTATCGGCCATGAGGCCTTCCGCGGCGCATCGGGGTTGACCACCGTCACGATGCCCAAGACACTTAGGCAGATTGAGTCCCTTGGCTTCTTGGACTGCTCTTCACTAGAGGGTATCGATATCCCCGAAGGTGTGACCACCATCGAATACTCGGCCTTCAGCGGTTGCTCGGCCATGACCTATGCCGACCTGCCATCGACACTCACCTCGTTAGGCTATCTTGCCTTTAACGGCGTGCCCGACCTCACCGAGCTCAAAGTCAGGGCCACCACCCCGCCAACCTGCCAGACGAAGATTGAGCCGCACGGCGGTGGGATCTATGAGCCCTTCATCACCGCACATTACAACAACACTAATCTTGTGGTTCCCACGGGATGTGCTACCGCCTACCAACAGGCCAACATCTGGAAAAAGTTCACCAATATCTCCGAGGCTGACTTCCCCGTTGAGGTAATCCGCGGTGATGTCAACGGAGACGGTTCAGTGGACATCACTGATGCCACCATGCTCATCAACTACCTGCTCAGCGGAAACTCCACCGGCATGAACCTTACTGCTGCCGATGTCAACGATGACGGACTGGTGGACATCACCGACGCCACCACACTCATCAACTACCTGCTCAGTGGAAACTGGCCCGAGCCAGCACCCATCGACATGTGGTACCTGACTGGCAGCAATGTGGGTTCCAATCCCTGGATCAACCAGACATGGTCGGTTGGAACAGGGCTGATACCGCTTTTCCCGAAGGGCACATTTGACAATCAAGGCCACGGTATCTTGACCTACTCCTGCTATTTTAGCGGCAACGATGCATTCATGCTTATCCATACCCCAGGCGAGTGGGTAAATCCATGGGGAGTCGGCAGCGACGGTAATTACACTATGGGCAACAATGTCGATGCTATCACCATGCAGAACAGCGGCTACTATACCATCACGCTAGACACCAGGAACAATACTCTCAACATTTCGCCCTGTGAGACCAACCCAGGCGTGTTCAATTCCATCACACTAGTAGGAATGCATAATGATTGGGTAGTAGGCGACGCCAACTACCACATGACCGACCTGAATCCCAACAAAGAGAACCACGAATGGTTATTCCGAGACTTCACTGTCGCCAATAATATCGAACTCAAGATTGCTGCTAACGACAATTGGGATTTCAACTGGGGAATCAATGAGTTTCCCTGGGGCCGAGGAACGCTCAATGGCATGAACATACCTGTCAAGGCAGGCACCTATGATGTGTATTTCAATGACATCACGGGCGACTTCCACTTCATTGAGAAGTGACCGATAGTATCAAATGATTAAAAATGAGGGCGTTAGAATCTAAACGCCCTCATTTTTTGTTGACCCCAGGAAAAACCTTTTTTAAAATAATGTGGCTTAAAAGACGGGAATTAAGAAAAAAGCATTATTTTCGCAGGTTAAAACAACCATTTTAGAATTTGCAATGGAGTTCAGGACGACAGTGAAGACGGGTGAGAACCGCAGTTGGCTGCATCATAGCGACAGCGTGGTGCTGCTAGGCTCGTGTTTCAGCGACAACATGGGCGGCAAGCTGCATGGGGCCTTGATAAACGCTACTGTCAATCCCATGGGCACGCTTTACAACCCGATGAGCATTGCCCGTGGCGTGCAACGCCTCATTGACAATGAGCCCGTCGCCGGCAAAGACCTGTTCATGCAAAGCGGCGTGTGGAACAGCTACGACTTCCACTCGCGCTACTCACTGCCCGACAAACAGGCGACCCTCGACCGCATGAACCAACGCATCCTGCAGGGGCATGACGCACTTCGGCAGGCACAACTGCTGACCATCACCCTGGGCACCGCTATCATCTACCGACTCAAGACGACGGGCGAGGTCGTCGCCAACTGCCACAAGGTGCCACAGCATGAATTTGAGCGCAAGATGGCAACAGTTGGCGAGATGGTGAGCGTCCTCGACGAGATGCTCACGGCATTACATGCCTTCAACCCGGGCCTGCGCATTATCCTCACGGTGAGCCCCATCCGTCACATTGCCGACGGACTGGACATCAACTCGTTGAGCAAAGCGTCGCTGCGCGTTGCCATCCATGAAGCCCTGGCAAAGCATCACGAGTACTGTGATTATTTCCCTGCCTACGAGATCATGCTCGATGACCTGCGCGACTACCGTTTCTACAACAGCGACATGGTGCATCCCAGCGATGTGGCGGTGGAATATATCTGGCAGGCCTTCCAAGCTACCTACCTCGACGACCGCAGCGCCCTGGCGGTGGCACGATGCGAACGCATCCACAAGCGACTGCAGCACAGGCCCATGAGCGCCAACCCCGACACCGTCCAGCGCTTCAACAATGACACTGCCAGCGTGGTGCGGAACCTCATTAAGGAATATCCCTACTTGGCCGAGCATCCTGACCTTGCCGCTTTCAGCAGTTAGGAGTGAGAAATGAGCCAACTAAGGACTAGGGACTAAAAACTAAAAAAGAATGAACTACTCGATAACCGAAATATACAACGCGCTGGAAGTGACCGGCCTGCAGATTGTTGACGAAGATGCCATCGTCGGTCAGTTGCTTACTGATTCTCGATCGCTTACGCAACCCGACGAGACCATCTTCTTTGCCTTGCGCACCGAGGGCGGCGACGGACACAACTTCATCCCCGACCTGTTTGACAAGGGAGTGCGCAACTTCGTCGTTTCGACCGACTTCTACCCCTCGCCAGATTGCCATGCCGCAAATTATGTCCATGTGGAGTCACCGCTCGACGCCTTACAGGCGCTGGCTACATTCCACCGCAGGCGGTTCCGCGAGCTGCCCGTCATTGGCATCACAGGCAGCCGTGGCAAGACCACCGTCAAAGAATGGCTTTACCAGCTGCTCAAGGACGATTACCGCATCGTGCGCTCACCACGCAGTTACAACTCGCAGATTGGTGTGCCTCTGTCGCTCTGGGACATCGATAACAACACCGACCTGGCCATCATCGAGGCAGGCATCTCCACCACGGGTGAGATGGATAACCTCCAGGCGATGATCCGCCCCACTATCGGCATCATCACCAACCTGGGCAGCGAGCATAACGACGGCTTTGACTCGATGCAGCAGAAAGCCCAGGAGAAAGCTAAGATTCTCTTCAACTGCGAGTGCGTCGTCTATTGTGCCGACGACCCGCTGGTGACCCACACCATCGCACCGCTGGTCGAGATAGGCGTTGCCCAAGAGATGTCATGGTCCCGCAGCCACTGCGCCGCACCACTGCAGATTGATTGCACCGAAAGAAACGAGAACACCACAACACTGCACTATACCTTTGACGATGTGCACGCCACGGTGACCATCCCCTTCACTGCCGACCGTGACTTGGACAATGCCATCATCTGTCTGGCGGTACTCCTGCATCTGGACATGGACCGGGATCTCATCGCACAACGCATGGCAGCGCTCACGCCCGTGGGAACCCGTCTCAATGTTATCGAGGGTGTCAACGACTGCACCGTCATCGTGGACAGCTACACCAGTGATTACAACTCCCTCACGCCGGCACTGAACTTCATGACGCGGCGTGCGGGCAACAGACCCTGTACGGTCATCTTGAGTGACCTCACTCCTGAGACCTATGGCGGTGACGAACTCTACATACGCGTCAGTGAGTTGCTCAAGACCAAGCGCGTCAGCCGACTGATGGGCATCGGCAAGGACATGTGCCGATACAGCCAATACTTCAATGACTTGCCTCACGCCCGTTTCTATAACGACACCCAGGAGTTCATGAGTGACTTCGCCAAGGGGGACTTTGCCGACGAGACCATCCTCATCAAGGGAGACCCGCGCTTCGGCTTTAGCCAGATCATCGACCTGCTCGAGGCCAAGCAACACATGACAGTCATGGAAG
>JAFZSS010000056.1 GCA_017619255.1 Muribaculaceae bacterium | reverse complement strand
AGCCCTTGGGGAACAGCTGGCGCAGCTTGAGGCGGAAGTTCAGGTTGGGGAAATACTCAGAGGTGAGTTTCGCCACATAGTTGTCGCTGATGTAGATGTCATTGCTGGTAATCTGACTGCCACCTTCGGTGTAGACCCCGCTGTTGCTGTAGTAGGCACCGGCGGGCGACAGCACTGTCTCCCTGCCATTGAAAGTCATCGCCACATTGTTGACGCTCGTGTATGAGCCGTTGCTTTCGATTGTCAGGTCGGCGCCTTCGTAGAAAACCGCCTTAAACGATTCCAAGGCATGGTTAGCTTTGATTTTACTCTTTGCAGTGACTTCACCTCCCTGAAAATAGACGGTCGTCGAACCCGAGCCGTTGCCATGGATGGCGTTTTTACCATCTATAGTTAAATAGCCACTCCCTGAAATGTAGTAGGCGTAGCTGCCCAAATTGAGCGCATGAGCGTCACCACCTGTAAATACATCTACCGAACTTCCTCCATCAAGAGCGATTGTCGTGCTTCGGGCAAGGTTCATGGCATGGTCGGCCGTTGCTACACGGCAACTCCCTCTAAATACTATCTTTAGGTAGTCGCATTTGCGGTTGTGGATGCCATAACTGCCGTTTCCCGTTCGACGAATTTTGATGCTGTAGCAAGTGAGGGTGTTGGTGCTGGGATTATACACGGCATAGCCGCTCTCGATATCGTTGTTACTTGCTGGGGCGATATTGCTGCAGTTGTCGCTGGTGACCTCCACACCGGCCACATTGATTTCGTACTTCGTGGCAGCCTGGGCCATCATGCCACACACGCCAAACATTAGAAGCAAAATAAACTTTTTCATAGTTATCTATATTATAATTATTGTCTTCAAAATTTTCTGATGACCTGGAGCTCTCAGGGTCCGTAAGCATCAAAATCTAAACCCTAAACTCCTACGAAGCAGGAATTAAACACTCAACCATCATCTTGGGAATCAGCTGACTCCCAAGATGATATTGATAAGCGCGGTCACATCGCTCACATTCACCTTGCCGTCGCCATTGATGTCGGCAACGGCCTCATTTTTGGGAATGGTGCCCAGAATCATGTTCACCAGGGTGGTCACATCGGTCACATTCACCTTGCCGTCGCCGTTCACATCGCCCTTGAGGTTTGTAGTAGTGATTTCCACCCACGAACCGTTCACATTCTTCCTGGGTATCCATCGCTTATTGCGAGCCGTCTGAACTTGAGCCGATGTTATGACATTGCCTTCAGCCGAATTAGATGTAATGATTGCATCTAATGTGCCTGAACTGCCCGATGGAATGGTTCTCAGGCTGTTGACCAATGTACTCATTCCCGATTCTTTGATTTGATTCAAGCAGCAATTCACATAACTCAATGAGTTACAGCCCTGGAACAAAACTGTGGAGAGTTTATTGTCTTGACAATAAGCCGTAGTCAATGCAGCACATCCTTGCACATTCAGGGATGTTAATTGATTGGCGTTGGCATATAAGGTCTTGAGTTTTGTGTTATTCGACAAATTTAAAGATGTGAGTTTGTTATGATCTATCACGAGACTTAACAGATTGCTCAAACTGCTCACATCAATTGAGGTAAACTGGTTGTTGCTGAGATTTAATTCTGAAAGATTGGGACAATTGTCATAGTGTATTTCATTCAACTTATTGTTGTTGCAAACGAGCTTGGTAAGAGATGTACAGTTATTAACATAAATATCAGTTAATGAACTGTTGTTATAGACACTCACCGATGTCAAACCAGTGTTGCTTGATAAACCTATAAAATACAAATCATTTCTGCCTGACAGTTGGAATGCCCCCGACAACTTATTTTCACCGCAACTAAGATATTTCAATGTGTATGAAAGACCGGTAAGAGATGTGAGCTGGTTACCACTACAAGTCAAGTGCTCTAAGGAGGCACATGAGCTTAAATTGTTGATTGAGGTAAGTTTGTTATCTGAGCAATTCAGTTCTTTCAGATTAGTGCATCCACTCAGGTCGAGACTAGTCAATGAGTTACCACGGCAAGTAATATAGGTCAAAGATGGACAGTTGGCTACCTTAAGTGTGGTTAAGGCATCCCACTCGCAATTAATTGTTTTGAGATTCGGGTTGTTGCTTAGATCAAGAGAGGTAAGCTTTTTCTGGCTGTTGTAACTAAAAGAAGTAAATCTATTATTTGATGCGTTTACTTTAGTCAATGTGCTATAAGAAGGCAGGTTAAGCCCTTCCAGTAGATTATTGCTGCAGTCTAGTTCAACCAGAACTGAAAAATAGGATATCCAATTATACCCGCCCATCAATTGTGTTATCTTATTATTGTTGCATTTCAAATATTTGAGCTTGTTATATGTCGTAAAGGGTATTGAAGTGACATTGTTATAAGAGCAGTCAAAATCTACCAGTTCAGTAAAGATCTCTATGCCCTGGAGGTTGCTGATGTTTTTGTTGCTCAAATTTAAAACTAGTCTATTAGCCACATCGGTGCTGTTGATGTACGCATAGCCGAGACTAAGCAAGGCATTACGCAAATTGGCATCAGGGAAGTAGGTGGAATTGTTAATTGCCACATAATTGTCGCTAATGTAAACATTTTTGGCATACGAGTTTGTTGAAGGATCCAGTATGGTGCTTAAACCTGAAGAATTGTTTACCACAGATCCAAGATGCGGTTTCAATATGGCCACTTTGCTACCATTAAAGCTCAAAATGCAATTATTAATGGCCTGAGTGTTGCTGTTAATATGCAAATCTGTATTATTATAAAAATACAAACCTTGTTCTGATACGCCATATCCATTCCTATTTTGTAAAGTCACTTTTCCACCTTTAAAGTATGTTCCTCCACGACAATTAAGTGTTGACTTGGAATTTGAAGAATTATCGCAAAATAACACTCCACTGCCCATAAAAGTTAAAGTGCTCACATTACTGTCATCGGCATCAATTACTGCATAATTACCTGATGTCTCAGCTGTAGTCGAACTAGAATAATCTGCTTCAATCGTGGTGGTTCGTTGAATTTTAAATGTTGGTCCCTCTGTTTTAAATTTGCAAGATCCACTAAGCTCAATTGTCAAATTGTCGCATTTCCGGTTGTGGATGGCATAATTGCTGCTTCCAGTTCGCGTGATGGTGATGTTGTGGAGAGTGAGCGTGTTAGAGCTTTTTGAATACTGTACATAGCCAGAACTGCAACCGCTGGTTACCGTAATATTACCGCCAGTCACATTGCTGGAATTGTCGGATGTGACCTCTATGCCACCCACATTAATTTCGTACTTGGTGGCATGGGCCATCAGGCCACACACACTAATTAAGAGAAATAATAATAACTTTTTCATAGCAATATAGTTTTTATGTTTGTTACATTGTTTTCATTATGGACAACAGTGCGTCTCCTACCAATTATGTTATGACACACGCCAATCAACAGAAGTAAAAATATCTTTTTCATAAACAACATGGCAATAATAAGTTTATTGGTTAAGACTCAATACTTTATATAAATTTTTATGCTTTATTTACTTATAATTCTGCATATATATTATATAATT
>JAFZSS010000055.1 GCA_017619255.1 Muribaculaceae bacterium | reverse complement strand
GGCAGTTCAAAGAACGGCCGCGAGAGCGAAAGCAAACGCCTCGGCGTGAAGATTTTTGGTGGTCAGTTTGCCAAGGCTGGTAACATCATCCGCCGTCAGCGCGGTACCCAGCACCGTCCTGGCAAAAATGTTGGCATGGGCAAGGACCACACTCTGTATGCTCTGGTTGACGGCACTGTAGAGTTCCAGCACCGCGCTGGTCACACCTACATCAATGTGATCCAGGACACTCCCAAGGAGGAGCAGAACTAAAAAAGGAATTTAATCCCAACCCTAAGGGAACAAGGGTGAGCGCCACATCGTGGTGTTCACCCTCGTTTTTTATCGCCGCAGGTTTGCAAAAGCCAAAAAAAACTCATAACTTTGCCACTGCAACAATAGAATAAACCATTCACTCAATTACATAGACATCACTATTCTCAATAATAACCCTTAAAACTAGCACAAGATGAAAGCAAGATCAATCAAGACATTACTGGTGGCAGCCATTACATTGGCTGCGATGAGCGTGCCCTCGACGGCCAATGCCCAGCTGGGCGGCTTGGTCAACAAGGCCAAGAAAAAAGCTGAGCAAGTCGTTGACAAAAAGAAAGAAGAAATCAAGGACAAAGGCAAAAAGGCCAAGGAAGATGCCAAGATGAAGGCCCTTGAAACCCAGCGTCCTCCCCTGCCCTGGGTCATGGACCCTAACGGCACATTCAACGGCATCGACATGGAGGAGTTTGTGGATCGCATGGCCGAGATGGACATCACTGAGGACCAGTTGAGAGAACTCAGGAGCCAGTTGGATGCTCGCTTCAAGCACAACCACATTCTTGAAAAGATGAACTCCGGACCTGACATTGATACAAAACTCCAGGAGAACATCATGAAAGAGAATGAACGCTATTGGCAATTCTATGATAAAATCAGTTCCTGGACCCTCGTCTTAATCAACAGCACGAAAGTCACCGAAGATGCCAATGGCGCTGTGAGCGTTTCAACCAAAGGAAGCCTTATGACGGCGAACAAGTACCGTGCAAAAGGTTCGGCTCAAGGCATCACTCTAGTGAGTCGTAATGGAAAATATGTCTTCGCCACCCTCGGGGGACAAGGTTCCTTCCTGAATGCTGCGGACCTGGAAGGTGCCAAAAAATGTGCCAAGCAGATGCACCTGTTCCAGATTTTCACTAAGGACATCCACCTGCTGTGGGACGAACTCGGCGAGAAGTACAGCGATACTAAAAAATACATGTACTACAATCAGAATGTATATGCCAATGCAGCAGATCAAGCCATCGCGAACAACACACCCGAGAATATTGACTACAAACCTATGCCCAAAGCTGGTTCGATGCACGCCAAGTTCAAAGCGGAGGCCCTTGCCATCGCCAAAGCCGATGATCCCAAAGTCATCGATATCGTTATTACCAGCAACGATTGGGATGTGGTGATGAAGGGTCTGGTGCCTGAGCGCCGCAACATCTACGGTTACTATATTACCCAGGACGAGCTCGGCAAGAAGTGCACAGAGCGCGTATGGACCCAGAAATATCAGGGCAACGGCAACTACGGTAAACTGAAAGCCGGCGGCGTGGGCGTGAGCGCCGACTTCTATGTGAAGTAAATTAAGGTCTTTAAGGTCTTTAAGGACAAAACAAGGGCTCCGGGTAGCATTACCCGGAGCCCTTGTTTTGTC
>JAFZSS010000054.1 GCA_017619255.1 Muribaculaceae bacterium | reverse complement strand
GGCAACCTCATCTGCCTGTATGCCACCGACAAGGAGGCGCAGTATGCCTACATCAAGGCCGCTACCGACAAGTGCTATGATGTGCTGATGATGAATGGCGAACTTGATGTGCCCTTTGTGGGCATGCTGGAGCAGAAACAGGAAAAGATGCGCTTTGTGCGCGTTGACAGCGATGTGCTCGACAATCTCATCCGCAAGCAAGAAGACAACAAGCCGCAGTTCACTCCCGAACAGCAGGAGATTGCCCAGACCCTGTTCCATTCCCAGATTCCGCCCGTCGAGAAGGCCGAATTCATGGTCAGCTTTGCCGCGATGTCCCCCGAAGACCAGCCCGTCGTTATCACCCAGGCCGAATATATGCGCCGCATGAAGGAAATGGCCCGTTTCCAGCCTGGTATGCACTTCTATGGCGAAATGCCCGACATGTATGGTCTGGTGCTTAACACCAAGCACCCGCTCATCCAAAAAATCATCGAGCTTGCTGAAAAGTCATTGGATGCCGAGCTCAAGCCCGTGAACGAGGAAATCACTGCCACCCAGAATGTGGTCAAGGCCATTCGTGACCTCGACAAGGATAATAAGGGTGTTCCCGAGGACAAGAAGAAGGAACTGGAGGACAATGAGAAGCACCTCGATGAGTTGCGCACCAAGAAAAAGAACATCGTCATCGCTTATGCCGCTGGCGAGAGCCGTGTGCACCAGCTCATTGACATTGCCCTGTTGAGCAACAACATGCTCAAGGGCGAGGGGTTGGACCGCTTCCTCAAGCGCTCCGTTGGCTTGCTCAAGTAAACAGGGAATCGCAGAGACACAGGAATCATTCTTCTTTCTATGAGACAAAGTGGGGACGAACGCGTCCCCACTTTTTTGTCGTGCCCTGCTTGCGGTTTGGCGGAAATGTGCTATATTTGTGCCAATAAACAATTTAATCAGATATGGCATGAACAGATATTTGCTATTTACCGTTCTGTTGTCTGTTATGACTGTAGCGGTTCATGGTCAGGTGCCGCAGTTTTCCTCCTCGGAGTACGCTGGCTGGATTTACAATAACACTGCAGTTTATCTGAACACGGACAATATCCTGGCGAACAAGGTCGTGTTGTACAAAACCAGTACGGGTGTTGACCTTACCCTTACCTCGCCAGAGTTTTATTGCAGCGCTGGAAAAACCATAGAGATGGAAGTCACATGGATCACTGACCAGTGGCAAGATGAACAGTTTGACATGAGTCGGGTGGCTTTGACCGCCACACTGCTTGATGTCAATGGTGTGGCGGTTGACTCGGTGACTTATGAATTCTCCAGCATACAAAAGACGAACTATGTGAATCTCTCCATCGACATACCTCAGGGTCTGTCCCGCGCAAGGCTGCGTTTCGCTTCATGGAAGGCCGATGTCAACAGCAATGGGGCCGTGAGACGGATAAAGGCGGTATCATCACTCATTGGGGATGTCAACCTCGATGGCGAGGTCACAGTGGCTGATGTCAATCTCATTCTGGCCGTGATTCTCGGAGCCAATCAGGATTCGGCAGTCATGGGGCGAGCCGATGTCAACCGTGACGGAGAGGTGGGCATTGCCGATGTCAATCTAGTCATTGATCTCATTCTGAACTGATGGTCTCGTGATCAGGGCTTGAAGACGGCGCGTTGACAGTCGTTTTTAGGTGGATTTGTGCCGATTTCCTTGGTTTATGGGATATTTGTGCTTTCAAATGTGAATTAGTAGTGTAAAAATTTGTATTGTTCAGTTTTTCTTTATACTTTTGCTTGATTTATTATCCGATAGTCTGAATTTGACGAAAATTATGGGTGGAAATGGCTGAAATGACTGATAAAACGGCCTCTGGAACTATTTTTCTTCCTTAATGAATGTTAAATTTTGGCGAAATTGGAAAATTATATTACTTTTGCAACAAAATTTTTCTAATTATAAGTTTTAAAATTTTATTCGCATGAAAAAGATTATCTTGACTTTAGCCCTTTTGATGGGCATCTTTGCTGCTCAGGCTCAGTCTCTCGAGCAGAACAAGTTCTTTGACAACATGTCGGTAACCCTGAAGGGTGGCGCTATCATGCCGTTCCAGGGTTATGCCTTCTGGCCTAGCGCTCGTGGCATTTTCGGTATGGAGATCAAGAAGCAGCTGACTCCCGTCTTCGGTTTGGGCGTTGAAGGTGAGGCTACCATCAACACCACCAGCTGGGAGAAGGAACCCAACTACTGGGGTCCCAAGAGCCCGAACATCATCGACCACACCCTGGCCGGTATGTTTGGTACCGTTAATCTGAGCAACCTGTTTGGCGGTTACAAGGGCATTCCTCGCGCATTTGAGCTCGAGGGTGTTATCGGTGCCGGTTGGCTGCACGCCTTCCACCGCACTGAGGCTGCTAACATGTATGGCAATGACTACAACAGCTGGTACACAAAGGCTGGTGCCAACCTGAACTTCAACTTCGGTGAGAGCCGTGCTTGGACCTTCAGCTTGAAGCCCGCTGTTGTTTGGGACATGAATGGTGACATCATGATTCCTTATCGTTACAACCTGCCCGCTCGCGCTACTTGGGATGGCGAGCCTCACAACGGCAAGAGCCAGATGAATGCCAACCACGCTGCTGTAGAACTTGAGGCTGGTCTTACTTACCACTTCAAGGGTAGCAATGGCGAGCGTTACATCACCTTCTGCCCCTACAAGTACAGCCAGGATGACATCGATGCTCTGAATGGTCAGATCAATGGTCTGCGCAACCAGCTCAACGGCCTGCAGGGTGACCTCGACGCCGCTAATGCTCGCAACGCTCAGCTCCAGCGCGATCTGGATGCTGCCAAGAAGGCTAAGCAGCCCGAGCCCGCAAAGCCCGTTGATCCCAATGCCAAGTACATGAATGTTCTTGTTCACTTCAAGGTTAACAAGACCAACATCACCGCTGATCAGCAGCCCAATGTTGAGCGCGTAGCCATGTATCTGAAGAATAACCCCACTGCCACTGTTGACATCAAGGGTTATGCTTCCACCGAGGGCCCGCACGACAACAACATCCGCCTGGCCAATGGCCGCGCCGAGGCTGTTAAGAACATGCTCATCAACAAGTATGGCATCGATGCTAAGCGCATCACCGCCAACGGTTGTGGTGAGACCGATATGTTCAAGGAGCTCAGCTGGAACCGCGTTTCGATCTGCGAAATCATCGTTAAGGACTAATCCTTGATCGAACAAACGGTTAACTAACCTAAGACTCCCTGATGACACAAGTCATCGGGGAGTTTCTTTATTGGTTGAAGCCTTCATTTGATGACCGCTTTTTTAGGTTTTCTCGGAATAAAACAATAATTTTGCAACATCATTATAATGAGAAAACGACCATGACAATGAAAATGACAAGAAGACAAGGCATGACCCTGCTCATGTTAGCCTTGATGGCCGTGACAGCAGCGGCTCAGAAGACATTCACGCTCGAGGACCTGAACTTCGGCGGAACCAATTACAGAAACATGATTCCGCAGAACCGTTCGCTCACCTGGTGGGGCGACCAGCTAGTGCATCTTTCGGGCGACACCTGCTGGACTGTCAATCCCGTCAACGGCAAGGAAAAGGTGCTGATAACAAGAGACAAACTGAACAAGGCAGTAGGCCTTACAGTCGATTCGGTGGCTGTAAGAAGCCTTGCTTCGGCCTCTTTCCCTTATCCTGACAGGCCCGTGGTAATGCTGTATAATGAGACAGAGCGGCTCCTTGTCAATTTCAAGACACGCAAAGTGGAATGGCGGGAACGCTTGTGTGACAGCGCTGTGGCAAGCGAGTGGAACAAGCAGAGCCATTGCGAGGCTTATGTCATGGCCGACAACCTGTATGTCACAGATGGCGCGGGCAATACCCGTCAAGTGACTAGTGATGGCTCTCGTGACTTGGTTTATGGCCAGAGCGTGCACCGCAATGAGTTCGGCATAGAGGGCGGTCTGTTCTGGAATCCTCAAGGCACAAGACTGGCATTCTACCGCATGGATCAGAGTATGGTGACCGACTATCCGCTGGTCAATGTTCCTGAGTTGGAGGACACTACCCGCGTGATTGCTGAGCTGGCCCCTGAAAAGTACCCCATGGCGGGCCAAACATCCCATCTGGTGTGGGTGGGTGTGCTCAATGTGGCAACGGGCGATACCGTCTACCTGAAAGCCGGTGACCCCACCGACCGCTATTTCTCCAACATCTCGTGGCATCCCGACGGCAATATCATCTATATGATGGAAGGCAACCGTGACCAGAACGAAGTGAACCTTGTGGCCTATGATGCTGAGACAGGCAACCGTCTCAACTCGCTTTACCACGAGAGC
The DNA here is from genome assembly GCA_017619255.1 of Muribaculaceae bacterium. GTDB lineage: Bacteria > Bacteroidota > Bacteroidia > Bacteroidales > Muribaculaceae > Sodaliphilus. Next base: position 7,095 of record JAFZSS010000054.1, on the reverse strand, counting down.
CATCCCAAGTATGTCGAGCCGCAGCATCCCATCACATTCCTGCCGTGGAACAAGGAGCAGTTCCTGCTGTGGAGCGAGAAGGACGGCTATAACCACCTCTACCTGTATGACACCAGTGGCAATGAATTGCGTCAACTCACCAACGGCGAATGGGTGGTGATGGAGCTGCTCGGCTTTGATGTTGAGCAAAAGGCTGTTATCATTGCCGCCAATGCCGAGAGCCCCATCCAGCAGAACCTCTATCGCGTGGATGTGGCTTCTGGCAAGATGACCCTCATCGATGAGGGAGGCAATGGGTGGCACACCGGGCGCTTGAGCGCCAGTGGTGAATGGCTCATCGATAGTTATCAGGAGCCTGAAGTGGCCCGCAATATCTCTATTATTGACACGCGCACGGGAGAGGATAAGCGTTACTTCACCGCTCCTGATCCCTGGGAAGGCTATACCGTGCCTGAGTATCGTTGCGGGACCATCAAGGCCGCCGACGGCGTGACCGACCTGTACTATCGCATGGTGATGCCCGTGGGCTTTGATCCGACTCAGAAATACCCCACCGTGGTCTATGTCTACGGCGGCCCTCACGCTCATAATGTGGATGCGCGATGGCACTGGGGCAGCCGCAGTTGGGAGACCTATATGGCACAGCGCGGCTATCTGCTGTTCATCCTTGACAACCGGGGCAGCGAGAACCGCGGTCGAGACTTTGAGCAGGCTACCTTCCGTCAGTTGGGACAAGTGGAGATGCAGGACCAGATGTGTGGCGTAGACTTCCTGCGCACGCTCAATTATGTCGACACCGCGCGCCTGGGTGTGCACGGATGGAGTTTTGGCGGCTTCATGACCATCACCCTGATGACCAACTACCCTGATGTCTTTAAGGTGGGCGTTGCCGGTGGACCCGTCATCGATTGGAAGTGGTATGAGGTGATGTATGGAGAGCGCTATATGGACACGCCGCAGACCAATCCAGAGGGTTACGAGAAGACTAGCCTGTTGAATAAAGCGGCCGACCTCAAGGGCCGCCTGCAGATCATCATCGGTCTGAATGACCCGACCGTGGTGCCGCAGCATGCCTACAGTTTCCTCAAGGCGTGCATCGCAGCCGGCACACAGCCCGACTTCTTTGTCTATCCAGGTCAAGGCCACAACATGAGGGGACACCAGAGCGTGCACCTGCATGAGCGCATCACGCGTTACTTTGACGACTATCTCAAGTGAATATCAACCGAAACAATTATAGGAGAATATGAGAATCCATCATCTATTGAAAATTGCCGCATTTTGCTTAGCTTTTAGTACACTGGCCAGCTGCAAGAGCACTCAGGCCATACAGCTGTCCCCTACCGATGATTCTAGCCAGTTTGTGACAATCACCGATGTAGTGCCTGATGCCATTCTTGAGATCAGGTATTACAGCACCTACAACTTCGTTGGTGCGCGCATCGACGGTTATGAGGAGCCCGTGGCTCTGATGACGCGTGTTGCGGCCGACAGTCTTCGTGCTGTGAGCGATGACCTTAAGCGTCATGGCTATGCGCTCAAGATCTATGACGCTTACCGCCCGCAGCGTGCTGTAGACCATTTCATGCGTTGGGCCCAAGACCCCACCGACACCTTGACCAAGGCCTATTTCTATCCTTACTTGAGCAAGGAAGAAGTCTTTGAGAAGGAGTATGTCGCCAAGCGCAGTGGCCACTCGCGAGGCTCGACCATCGATTTGACCCTCGTTGACATGAAGACAGGCAAGGATCTGGACATGGGTGGCACCTTTGACTGGTTTGGCCCCGAGAGCCACCCTGACTATGGCGGTGGCAATCCCGAGACGCTGGAATTCACGCCTACGGATAGCGCCTTCACTTCAGAGCAGTTCTACAATCGCATGATTCTGAGGACCGCTATGTTGCGTCATGGTTTCCGTCCGTTGGACAATGAGTGGTGGCATTTCACTCTCAACAACGAGCCCTTCCCCGACACTTATTTCACTTTCCCAGTACGGAAACTCGCTTTTTAGCCGTTAGTTGGGAACAGATTATTGATTAACGCTGAATATGATGCTGAAAACCGGTTCTTCAGGACTCGCGCTGCTGTTGACAATACTCTCGCTGCTGGCCTTCGCTTTCATGGCGTTTATGGGGCTGGAGTATCTACTAGAAGGGAACCATCTGGTGGCCGTCCTCATCTGTTTGGGTGGCATGCTGCTTTTGGGACTGTGCATTAGGATGGCCTGTTGGGGTAAGGAGACAAGGAAGAAAAAGCAGGGTTATGCTATTGAGATTCTTTCTTTGCTGGCTGCAGGTGTCATCCTCTACTTCGGGCGGATGCCTTTCTCGCAGTTCGTCTATGTGGTGAATCACGAACAGGATATCAATAACCTCGTTGTCGAGGCGCGTGACAGAGCCTGTAAGATAGACACGGCTTATGATGAGTATGCCCATAAGCGCCTCGCTGCCTATGAACGCTACTTAAAGAAAACCGTCAAGGACAGCCAGCACACCGTGAGCATGAAAGTGAGAAGCCTGGAACGGAGGTTGTTGCCCGAGGACATGACAGAGGTGCAAGATGAGCGTAAGGATTGGCTTGATCAGTTGCAGAATGTGAATGTGTGGAACATCGCGACTGCAAAGAATCTATGCTACCTGATCTCGGCCAGTGATGATTGGGTGAAGCAGTATGCTGATGTGTCAGACTTCATGTATGAAGGCGAAAAATGCGAGCCTTTTGTGATGCAAGGTGATGATATCAAGGACCGTTACAAAGAATTCACAACGCCTCGCACGCCTGATCGCCTGAGCAATATTGCGATGGCTGTGTGCTGCCTGCTGATATTAACCTTCTATATCGTGAGCCTTCGTTCAAAAAGCCGGTATAAAGGGCGGCGAGCATAGACTTTCACTTAGTTGACCAAGGAGATGAAAACCGAACTCAAACAATTGCTGTATAGTCGTCATAAGTGTTCCATCAGCACCATTAACCGTATGATGGAACAGGGGGATCTGGAGCTGTCTGACCTGTCTGCAGTGTTGGGTGACACTATCGCGGCCGACATACTGAATGTCTCGAAAACGAGAATATCGTCGATGCCGGGCGGCGGGCTTTATGAAGCACCCGAGCAAGGCAATCTGGTTGTATTGTGGGGTACTCACGCCTCTGGACGGAGTTCAGTCATTGCCTCATTGTTGTCTCTCAAAGACATGACCCCTATCTTGCCGGTCAGTGTGGATGAGACTACCCGTGACATCCAGTCAAGGATGCAGTTGATGACGCGGTTTTTCAAGTGTGAGGATCGCTATCAGGCCTTGCCGTCGATGGCTAGTAACCCGGTTGAGGTCTATCATGCCCGTTACAAGCGAGGCCTTCGCACTTATAACCTTTCGTTCCTGGAGGCAAATGTCCACGACTGGACTGCCGTCAATGAGATCCTGAAGACCAACACTCGCCAGATTCACCTCTTCTGCATCGACTGTCGTCAGGATATCGACCAACAGGTGGATGAGCATAAACTCGTTACGAAACAATTGATTGAAGCGGGGCACCTCCAGCAGGCCGCTGGTGTCTATGTCCTTGTGACCAAGGCCGATCTGATGAACACCCCGGAACCTTATCTGGACAATGCGGTCCAGACGATGGTGACCACGACTGGGGCGGCCGACTTCTGGCACATGATACGCAACAAATGCAAGGAAACCTATATATATAACGAGCAGCCTATTGTGTGCAGTGTGGGCGATTATGTGCTGACTGATTATGCCCGTCTTGACCACAATCACACGCAACGGCTGTGTGATGAGTTTATCCTTCCAAAATGTGAGCACAGGCACTGGGGCCTGGTGCGGCTGTTGAAGATGGGTAGCAAGAAGATGGCTGCTATTGTGGCGTTGTGTGTGCTGGCTTTGCTGGCCATTGCGGCTGCCAAATTCATTAATGTCCTTGACAAGCCCCCCACGCGAGAGTTGGAGCCATTTGATTATGTTGACAGTTTCACTGAGGAGGTCTCGAAGAAATTGCGCGAGAATGTCGATTATGAGGAGGCCTGTGAAGCATACAAATTGTTGCGCAGCGACCTCGACATTGAGAGGAGCATTCTGTTGAAAGGTAAGAGTCATGTGTTGTCCGATAATGCGTTCAACCGTTGTGACAGGAAGTTGAGTGATGCGTTCTCCAGAATTCTGAATTCACGGATGCAGGCGTTTTTCAACACCGATAATTGGTCTCAAGATACGGCCTTCATTTACAAGGCTTTGACGCAGCTGAATGAGCTCTATAGCCACCATGTCAATATGGACATAAATAATGCGAGTGATTGTGGGCAGTATCGGGACTACCTGATGTGCTATCGCGACACGGTGCGCCATGTCATCAACAAGATGAGTGATTGCAGCAGTGTGAGTGATGTGGAAACCCTTGTCCCCGTTGCCAAGAGGCTGATGAATGAGTATCCTTACAGCAACGACACTGAACTGAATGACCAGTTGATGAAAGTCCCGTATGAAGCCTACTTCAGTTGCACTCAAAGCCTGATTGACCAGGTGGGCCAGGTTCTGAATAATTACAGCAACAATTGGTTTGATGAGATGTTCGGCTCGTCGACATATTCTGCTGACGATGTCAGGCGCTTGAAGGATGAGGTGGACGCTTTGTACGAAATCGTGAATCAGGATAACCTGAGAGAGGAATACGACGAGATCATCAGTGAACTGTATGATTTACAGATGCGTTTGGAAGACGCATTAGATTGAACCAAACAACAAACAATATATGGATACTAAAACGCGGATAACCAACACGGTTGCGGTACTGGCCCTGGTACTGTTGCTGTTGTCGTGTCTGTTCATGACGGGTAAAATTTCCAAAAAGATGACCCTCGTGATTGACCAGATTGAACTGACCAACCGTGATACGCTGACGATAGGTCAGAACAGTGACATCTATTACCACAATGTACCTAAGGATTATCTTATCATCAGTCGCGAAGGCAGCCATTACAATTGGAAAGTCAATGACCAGTACCATGATTCGTTGCAATATTTCAAAATCAATAATGATAATCCCAACAAGTTTTTCATCCGCAATGATGAGTCACAACGCATTACCTTGACATTGCCCACCAGTACTCGCGACACGCTGCAGATGTCGTTCACAGGTAAAGAAGTCTGGAAGGCTTGGCGAAAGCGTTTCGGCAAACAGAAAGAGGTGATGGCCCGCCACTTTGCAGCTAATTGTGCTCTGGCGCAAGATAGCATTGCTTCAAGCGATAGCCTGAAACTGTCGTACCTTAATCAAATGCAATGCCACGATGTGCGTTCGTTTTTTCAGAAAAACGGTAACACCCTTGTCTTGGTCATTCTGGATGAATTGACGACAATAGAGGAAGATGGCAAGATTCAGGGCTATGTCAGGTCGGGTCAGACCTCAGGCGAGGGCGAGGACGCCGGACATTGCAAGGTGCAGTTCTTCACAGTGGGAACCCATTGTTATCTGGACAAGTCACCCGAAGAAGGCACTTTCCAGATCGACGGTGTGAATTATGTGATGAAGGCTTCGGTTAAACTGACCGAGTGGGGCGCCGGACATGTGATGATCAGCGATGGCAAGAAAGAGAAGTCAATGTTGATTTCATTCCCCAAGCCCATCACCTATGTGGGAACAGTTGACTCGTTGCGCGTGAAATCCAAGCAATCCAGCGGAGTGATTACGCTGAAGCAGAACAACAACTCGTTTCCCAACAAGAGTGACCTGTACTTGCCGGCCTTCTCTAACGCGATTAATTTTGACCTGTGCAACATCGAGTTTTTCCATCAAGGTGACTCAGTGGTCATCAGGGACAATAACTTCGGCTCAACGCTTATTGAGAATCCCAAGACAGGATTCCTGCCCTTCTCATTGGTGCCCGCGTTTAAAAAGATTGACCTGTGTTCGGCTGGCGATGTCCTGCATGCGCGCATGGGTTATATCAACAAGGGCTTTTTCTTCTCCTATCTGTGGCTACCACTGCTGGTTTTCTTGTTACTCTTATTGCTGATCTGGCTGCCGTTCTCTCCGTTGAAGGTTTCGGATCTGGTCTTGAAAACCTGTCATAACCCGGACCAGTTGCGTCGTTATCGTGGCTACTTATCACTGTTGCTGGGCTTGTGCTTGATATATTGTGTCTGCAAGTCGATGATTGCCATCAAGCTTAGCTATACCTATCCCTATTTCGAGAAATTGACGGGTATAACGCCCGTAGCGACCTCGCTGCTGATGCTCCTGTTCTTTAGCCTGGCCATGCTCATCAACTCGCCGTATCTGCACTTGAATGCCGTGCGCCGGAAGAAAGGGCGTAATCATAAATCGATGTGGAAGGTGTGGCTTGCTTGGGGAACATGTGCCTTCATCTTCGTATGCTTGGGACTTGCGTTCTTCTCGACTTTGGACAGCCTGGTGAGTGGCGGCATGCTCAGCTCATATTTCAGGCATGAGACTTTTATATGGAAATTCTGGAGGTGGACCAACTCGGCTGCCGTGGGAGTGAACGATACCCACCGCTCGGTAGTATACGCGTTGTTGTTGGTCGAGTCGATAGTGCTGATCATCTGGTTTATCTTCAATGTGGCCTATGATACACTCGTGAAGTGGGCGAGACAACTGGGCGTTAAGTGGGCCGAGTGGACTGAGAAACTGAATGGCCTTGTCGAGAGTGGATGGGGCAAATTGCGTGAACACAACCTGTATAAGAGATATGAGGAGTTCCTCAAACGGGTGCCGCAACGCTTCCAGCCGGAAGCTCATCGCTTGGGCATGGTGCTGGCGGTTGCCGTAGTGCTGATTGTTTACGGCATTGTCGCTTGGATAACCCCGTTGCCCGGGCTTCCTTCAATCATCTGGCCTCTGTTGCTCGTGGCCGGTGGGTTGATTGTAGGGTTGGAGTTTGTTTATGATGCTTTTGTCGGCATGTTAAGGGCGCTGTTTCCAAGTCATTTCCTGTTGCTGCTGGCCATCATCATCGCTGGCTTAATCATGGGCAACTTTGGCACTGCGTTCATCACGCTTGGCGTGGTCATTGGTTTGAGCCGTGCTCTGTCGGTGACGGCTGCTGAACTCTCATCACCTGAATCCCGT
>JAFZSS010000053.1 GCA_017619255.1 Muribaculaceae bacterium | reverse complement strand
GATCTGATTGATGAGGCTGGTGCATGGCTGCAGATGAACCGAAAGGAAGGTGAAGATTGCTGTGTGGACAAGGCCCTCATTGCCAATGTTTTGGCGCGTATTGCTAAGGTGGATTCGTTGACGATGGATGAGAGCGATAATGATAAGCTCGAGTCGCTGGAACCGCGCATCATGGACAAAATCTATGGTCAAGACAAAGCTGTTCAGCAAGTGGTGGAGGCCGTTCAGATGTCCAAGGCTGGCCTTACCGATGAGGGAAAACCCTTGGCGTCATTGCTGTTTGTAGGTCCCACTGGTGTGGGCAAGACCGAGGTGGCCCGTGTGCTGGCCAAAGAAATGGGAGTGGAATTGGTGCGCTTCGACATGAGTGAGTATGTCGAGAAACACACCGTTGCCAAACTCATTGGTTCGCCTGCCGGCTATGTGGGTTATGACGACGGCGGCTTGCTGACCGATGCTGTGCGCAAGCATCCCGATTGCGTCTTGTTGCTCGACGAGATAGAAAAAGCCCATGACGATGTTTTCAACCTGCTGTTGCAGGTGATGGACTATGGCACGCTGAGCGACAACAAGGGGCGTAAGGCGGTGTTCCGCAATGTGGTGCTCATCATGACTAGCAATGCCGGGGCACAGTTCGCTCATCAGGCGTCGGTGGGCTTCGCTTCAACAGTGACTGCCGGGCAGGCGATGCTCAAGCAGGTGAAAAAGACCTTTAAACCCGAGTTCATCAATCGTTTGTCGTCAATCGTTGTGTTTAACGACATGGACTGCACGATGGCGGGCATGATTCTGGACAAGAAACTGCGTGAGCTGCAGTTGATGCTCGATACCAAGCATGTCACCCTCAAGCTGGGAGAGAAAGCGCGCGACCAGTTGCTTCAGGAGGGCTATAGTCAGGAATATGGAGCACGAGAGATGGATCGTGTTATCCACAACCGTCTCAAGACCAGGCTGGTGCGTGAGATTTTGTTCGGTTCGCTCAAGCAGGGAGGCGAGTATGTTGTCAATGAGCTGGAGGCAGAATAGTAGGGGAGAGCGAAGGCGATGGTTTTTCGATTGAACGACGAAATAGTTTTTCCCGATCCGCGCATGGGAGACGAGGACGGCCTGTTGGCTGTTGGTGGAGACCTGAGTGTGGATCGGCTGCTGCTTGCCTACAGTTACGGCATCTTTCCGTGGTTCTCATTCCGTGATTGGCCCTGTCCCGCATGGTACTGCCCCATGCAGCGATTTGTCGTGTTTCCCGATGAGGTTCATATCTCACACTCAATGCATACCTTGATGAACAAAAATATCTACCGGGCCACCTTCAACGAAAACTTCGAGGGAGTGATCAAGGGGTGCAGCGAGGTGGATGGGCGTTATCATTGCAACGGTGCCTGGCTGGGCGAGGATATGATTAAAGCCTACACCGACCTGCATCTCCTGGGCCATGCCAAGAGCGTGGAGGTTTGGAATGCTGATAATGAACTGGTTGGAGGTCTCTATGGGGTGGCTGTGGGCAGTTGTTTCATTGGGGAGAGTATGTTTTCTAAAGCGCCCAACAGTTCAAAATTTGCACTGATATCCTTAGCGCGTTTCATGCAGCGCATTGGTGGTAAGTTAATAGACTGCCAACTCGAGACTCCCCATCTCAAGTCAATGGGTGGACGCTTCATCCCTTATGAACAATACTTGGGAATACTGAATCCAGAGGGTTTGGAACATCTGAAATCTCTTCCGGTGGAACCTGAGGAGACCTTAGACGATTCAGAAATGGAAAGTTTAAACTTCTAATCATTTATCTATTTGATTAGACTGTAATTACAATAATACATCTAAAGAGATAATTTAAATATGCCCATTAGACGATAGTCTAATGGGCATATTTTGGTTTTTTCAAGCGCCTTTATCGGCTTATTCTTGGTAATAATTGAAATATCTAATATGATAATTATTAGAAAATTAAATTACTATTCTTAAACTGATTATTTAATGTTAGTTTTGCTCGCTTTTCTGATGGTTTTTAAGAGGGGATAGCAGCCAGTTTGCACACATCGCGACCAGCGGAGACAGGGCTAATAGGATCACAGCTGTGGTGGCTGCAGCCTGGACGCCGTCGGCCGTGCTGAGTCGCCTCCCGAGAATGAATGCAGCCGATGTGCCCAGTAGCGCGATGATGATGGCAGTGATGTAGACAAGCCATGATCGTTTTTCTATCTGTGAGGACTTGTTGCGGCTACCGAGCAGAAGTGTAATCCCTTGGGCCAGGAGCGTGGCGCCGAGTAATAGGATAACCATCCATGACGAACGGGCCATAGTGGTGCAGCAGCATATGAGTACGGCTAGGACGATCAGCCGACGGGGTGCCGTGAGCTCATCTCCCTTGACGAGCCAAGAGTAATAGCGGTTGTTGCTGCGGCCGTTTTGCTGGAGGGCATATGTTTCCGGGAGCAGCATGCCGAACAGGTCGAGTAGGGCGGATGTTAGTAACACCGTGAAGGCGATAAGTGTCATCATATGTCCAATCTTAGCGTTTGTGGTTGGTTTGGATTTGCAAAGATATGTGATGGCTTTGATTTGTGCAAATGCACATAAGAGAAAGCGTCCTATATATATTTATTATATTATATATAATGTGTTGCTTATTTTGTGCGCTTCGGTTCAAGTTTTCTTTCTGGTGGTGCGTGCCCGCTCATTCCTCTTTTTCTGCTCAATAACACCTGAAAACGGGTAATAAATCCGCTAAATGAAGTTAAATAATGTTAAGTTTGAATAATTTTCACGATTTATGAGGGTGCTGATTATCAGATGTTTAGGTGTTTTATGGTGTGAAACAGCATGTTATGTCTGGGCATATGGTGACATTATATATAAAAGAAAAATGGCGAAAAGTTTGGCTATTACGGAAAAATGGTGTAATTTTGCATCGCTTTTTTGCGCCGATAGGTCCAAAAACGACATGTAAACGCTTGATAGCGTGAGTGGTTAAGGGCGTTGAGACGCACTGGAGCAAACTGAAAAATATTTGTCAAATTAATTAAAAACTAACAAACTAAGATGCCTACAATTCAGCAATTAGTAAGAAAAGGCCGCACTGCGCTGGAATCTACCAGCAAATCGCCCGCTCTGGACTCTTGTCCTCAGCGTCGTGGTGTGTGTGTTCGTGTTTACACGACCACGCCTAAGAAGCCGAACTCGGCTATGCGCAAGGTTGCCCGTGTCCGTCTGACCAACGGTAAGGAGGTGAACTCCTACATCCCTGGTGAGGGCCACAACCTGCAGGAGCACTCGATCGTCATGGTACGCGGTGGCCG